>JAJYJR010000632.1 GCA_021789355.1 Chloroflexota bacterium
CTCTTGCCGGCGCCGTTCTCGCCGAAGAGGGTGTGGACCTCTCCGGCGCGCACGTCGAAGTCGACGCGATCGTTGGCGACCACCCCGGGAAAGCGCTTGGTGATGCCGCGCATTTCCAGGATCGGGGCAGCGGGGCTGCCGGTCACGCCCCCCGGGGCGGTCGCCTGTTGGGTCATCCTTGACGGCTCACGCTTCGCTGGTCACTGGGGAACGTTGACCGTTCCCTCGGTGATCCCCTTGATCAGGGAGTCGGCCTTCGCCTTGACGCTGGCGGGCAGGTTGAACCCGGGGTTGAACTGGATCTGCTCGCCGCCGTTGCCCAGGGTCAGGGTGTAGGTGGCGCCGCCCAGCTTGCCGCCCCGGATCTCGGTGATGATCTGCTCGAGCGTGGGTGCCCAGTTGTAGATCTGGCTGGAGACCACGTTGCTGGGCGCGAGGGACACCTGGGTCCACTGGGTGCCGAACCACGGGAGATTGTCGGAGCGGGCGACACCGATGGCCCCGACCACGGCCTGTGCCGTTCCAGTCAGCACGTCCGCCTTGTTGGCCACGAAGGTCCTGGCGGCCGTGGCCATCAGGCTCACGTCACTGAACGAGCCGGTGTAGACGGGGATGCAGCTGATCGAGGGGGTCACGGACTTGGCTCCGGCGCAGAAGCCGTCGACGTAGAGCTTGGCGTCGCCGACCGCGATCGGGCCGATCACCCCCAGCACCCCGGTCTTGCTGAGCAGGGCCGCCATGGCCCCCTGCACGTATCCGCCCTCGTTGGAGTTGGCCTGGTAGGCGAACACATTCGGCTGGTTGAAGGTGGACCCGGCGGTCCCCCATGCGAACGAGACGTTGGGGAACTGTGGCGCCAGCTGCTGGATGATGGATCCATACTGGGATCCGTGGGCGATGACCAGGTTGTAGCCCTGGGCGGCGTAGCTGCGGAGCACGTTGGCGGCCGTCGACACCACGAACTGGTTGTCCGAGATCGCGATCTGCAGGTTGTACTGCGTCTTCAGGGAATCGAGCGCGTTCACCATCGACTCGGAGAACGCCAGGTCGTTCACGGCACTGGGGGTGACCAGCGCCACCTTGAGGGCGGTGGTCGACGCCGGGGCGCCGCTCGCGGGCGCCGCCGCGCTGGCGGGAGCCGCCGCGCTGGCGGGTACGGTCGTGGCAGCGGGAGCCGCCGCGCTGGCGGGTACGGTCGTGGCAGCGGGCGCCGCCGCGCTGGCGGGAGCCGCCGCGCTGGCGGGAGCGGTCGTGGCAGCGCCTCCGCATGAGGCAGTGAGCAGCGCCACGAGCACCGCGAGCATGACGGGTGCGACCATCCGGTCCACCTGCTTGTGCATCGACGTGTCCTCCTCGATCCCGGGCCCATGCAGGCCCTGGTGATTGCTCACGAAGCCGGGTGATTCCTCCTGAATGCGGGCGCTCGGGTCGTGTCACCCCTCTCTTTCGTACGGCCGGCCGAGAGCGGCCGGCTGCCGGAACCGGCGGGCGATGAAGAGCAGCGCAAGTACCGTGATGACGGCCGGGGCCGTGGCCGCCAGGTCGGACGCGTTCAGGGGAATGATCCCCAGCGACTTCCAGGTCAGGATGACCGCGCCGACGAGCCCGTACAGCAGCGATCCGCCCATGACGCCCAGCGGGCGCCACGCCCCGAAATAGACGAGCGCGACGGCGATGAACCCTTCGCTCTGCGTGAGGTTCATCTGGAAGATGCCGTCATAGAGCAGCAGGCTCGCGCCGGCGAGGCCAGCGAACGTGCATCCCAGCAGCACGGTCGACCACCGGATGCGAGCGACGCTCACGCCGAGGCTGTCGGCCGCGGCCGGATTCTCACCGGCGGCCCGGATCTTGAGCCCGTAGGTCGTGCGGTTCAGCACGAACGCCACCACGGGGACCAGCAGGAACGCCAGGTACACCAGCGCGTTCTGATCGAAGAACATGCCACCGACCACCGGGATCTGGTCGAGCAAGGGGATGCCCAGCGGCCGCAGTGTGGCGATGGGAAGCGGCGTACCGACCAGCTTCTGGAACAGGAGATCGCTGAACCCGAGGCCGAAGAGGTAGACGCCGATCCCGCTGATGCCCTGCTCCGCCTTGAGCGTCACGCTGACCAGCGCGGTGATCACGCCCATGCCCGTGCCCGTCGCTGCGCCGGCCAGGATGGCAAGGAGGAGATCATTGGTCTGGAGCGCCGTGTAGTAGGTGGCGAACGCGGCCAGCAGCATGATGCCGTCCACCCCGAGGTTGATCACCCCGCTTCGCTGGCCGATGGTCTCCCCCAGCGCGGCGAGGAGGAACGGAGCCGCCAGCGCGACGCCTGCCGCGACCGTGGTGGTGAGCACCGCGACCGTGAGGAACTGGCTCATGCGTCGGGACCGCCGACCGCGGCCAGCGGGGGGTCGGGGCGCGACGGGCGAGGGGGCCCGGCGGCCGGGGTTGCCGCCACTGCGACGGACTGGGCGCGAGCGCGACGGCGGACGTACTCCAGCGAGACGACCAGGACCACGACGATGCCGCTGAGCGCTGTCACGAGATCCGACGGCACGCCGGTCGCCACCTGGAGCGCGGAGCCACCCACGATGAGGCCGCCGAAGAAGAACGCCGAGACGATCGTCCACAGCGGGTTGAGGCCGCCGAAGAGCGCGACGACGATGCCGTTGAAGCCGGCCGAGCCGGTGAACCCCGTCAGGCTGCCGTCGGTCACCATCCGGTGCGAGATGCTGCCGAACACCAGGATCGCCCCGGCGAGTCCGCACATCGCCCCGCTCAGCGTCATCGCCGCCACGATCGTCCGCTTGACGGGCATGCCGGCATAGGACGACGCGTCGCGCGAGAGCCCGACGCTCCGGACCTGGAATCCGAAGCTCGTGCGCCACAACAGGACGTACGCGCCGATGGCGACGAGCACCGCGATCAGGACGCCCAGGTGCAGCTGCGTGCCGGCGACGAGGATGGGCAGCCAGGCATTCGACGGCAGGAGCGCGGTCTGCGGGATCAGGCCACCGACCGAGGCCTCCGAGTGGTCGATCATGGGACCGGCGAGCAGGAAGTTCATGACCTGCACGGCGACCAGGTTGAGCATGATCGTGCTCAGGATCTCGTTGACGTTGTACTGCGCCTTGAACACCCCCGGTATCGCGCCCCAGACCGCGCCTCCGATGGCGCCGGCCAGCAGCACCACGGGGATCAGCACGAGGCTCGGCAGGTTGGGCAGGGCGAGGGCAGTCGCCGCCCCGGCGAGCCCACCCATCGCGATCTGGCCCTCGCCTCCGATGTTGAAGACATTGGCTCGGAACGCGATACAGATCCCGACCCCGACGAGCAGCAGCGGAACGGCCTGGACCGCGGTGCTGCTCAGCGCGTAGCTCCCGCCGAAGGCTCCCGTCAGGAGCGCCTGGTACCCGGTGAGCGGGTTGGCGCCGAGCGCCAGCATCATGACCGCCCCGAGCAGGAGGGCGACGAGGAGCGCGGAGGGAATCGCGAACCAGGTGAGCAGGAACCGTCGCAGGTCGACGCGGCCGGCGGACAATGACGGCCCCCACGGCTCGTCGGCTTCACGCCCGCTCATACTCGCCCCTCGCTCGACCGGACCCAGCGCTGCTGGCCGGCAGTCCAGCGTCGCGGCACGTCACGACGCCCCGGTGGCGTGCCCCGGTTTCGTGCGCGCCTTGAGGCGCAGCGCCGGATCCGGGACCGGGGACCTGTGCCGGTACGAGCCGTTGGACCACTGATCTCTCACTCCAGGCGTCAGACGCTAGTCATCTGACATCGCCTCTGATCGCGGGTTCTCGCATAGTCCCACGCTGTGTTTCAAGTGCCGTTCGGCGTGTTTTGGGAGTTGATCCATGCTCGTGAGACGCGGAGGTGCTGTCAACCCGCGTCGCCGACTGTTGTCGGGGGCGCCCGGTCTGATCACAGC
Source organism: Chloroflexota bacterium (assembly GCA_021789355.1). The sequence continues at coordinate 3,920 of JAJYJR010000632.1, forward strand.
CACGCGGTCTCGCCTTCCACGATCAGGCCTGGCGCGACAGATCAGGCCTGGCACGCTTGACGGACCGAGGCGCTGTGTCCGACCATCTTGAATGGGATTGGTGATCTCGACGGCGCCGTGGACGCCTCATCCCATGGGCGACGTCGGACCC
>JAJYJR010000633.1 GCA_021789355.1 Chloroflexota bacterium
AGGTGACGCGCCTCCCTTCGGGATCGGGCGTGGGGCGGTTGGTGACGTCGACCACGATCCTGCCCTCGAGCGATGACCGGAGGTCGGACACCACGTCGGCCACCACGGCGGTGGGCACCGCGAGGATGACGACCTCGGCATTGCTGACGGCCTCCGCGTTGGACGCCGCCACGCGTGCGCCGATGTCCGCGGCGATGCCCTGGGCGACCGCGGGATTCGAGGAGCTCATCACGACGTCGTGGCCCGCTCGCGTGGTCGACCGCGCGAGTGCCTTGCCAGCGTTCCCGGCGCCCAGGATCGCGATCTTCATGGGAGACCCCCAAGGTTACATTCGGACGCCGTCATCATCCCCGAACCGCGCGCGGGGCGCTGGTGGCGCGGTGGTGCCGCCGGCGGTCAGCCCGTCATGAAGAGGCGGAGGAGGAAGAGCCCCACCGCCACCAGGCCCACCAGCCCCAGCGCGAGGCGCCCGCGCGGAGAGACCCGCGGGCCGAAGGACCTGGCGAAAGGGATCGCGGCAACGACGAGGAACCCGTAGAGGAGATGGATCTGGTCGTGGGGCGCGTGACCCGTCAGCAACAGCACGAGCCCGACCACGGCCCCGATCGCGACGATGCCGACCACGGCCGACTGGAGCGACTCGAGCCGCTGTCCGCCTCCCCGCCCGGTCAGCAGGACCGCTGCGGTCCATCCGAGCGCCAGCAAGGTCCCCGCGACCGCCGCGTAGGCGATGGTCCGATGCAGCTGTTCCACGCCGGACATGATGCCCCAGGTCGGCCCCGCGCTGCCGGCCCCCGGCCCATCGGTCCGGGCGATCGGATGGAACGACGGGATGACGAGGAACGGGTACCCTCGGCGTCGTGCCCCGCCTCCGCCACCAGGCCGCCCTTCACCCGACGGTGGCGCACGGGCACGCCGTGAGCGACGCCGAGCTCGGACCGGGGCTGCCGGCGCCCGCGACGGTCGGCGCCACGCAGGCACGCGAGCCCGCAGAGCTCCGCGCCGCCGTCCTGCGCTGGTCTGCCGGGCACCGGCGGCCGCTCCCGGGGCGGGACACACGGGATCCATGGCGCGTGCTGGTCGTCGAGGTGATGTCCCAGCAGACACAGATCGGGCGTTCCCTGGTCCGGGCGGAGGCGTTCTGCGAGCGATTCCCGGTGCCGGAGGCCCTTGCCCGGGCATCGGCGGCGGACGTCGTGAGGGCCTGGGCCGGACTGGGCTACAACCGGCGCGCGCTGGCGCTGCGGGAAGCGGCGCGGGCCATCGCCGAGCGCCACGGGGGGCGAGTGCCTTCCGACCTTTCCGACCTGGTGGCACTGCCCGGGATCGGCCCGTATACGGCCCGGGCCGTCGCCGCGCGGGCCTACGGCGTGGTGGTCATGCCCATCGACGTGAATGTCCGCCGCGTCCTGGGCAGGCTGACGGACACCGTTCGACCCGCGGCGATGCAGGCGCTGGGCGACGCAATCGCCGGGGCGCCGCCGGCAGCCGACGCGGCCGCGCACCCCGGGGAGGTCGCCGACGCCCTGATGGACATCGCGGCCGGCGTCTGCCGCACGCGCGATCCCGACTGCGGCGCCTGCCCCCTTCGGCCGTGGTGCGCGTGGCACGCCCTGGCGGCTGCCACGGCCCTCGAACCCGGCGATATCGCGGCCCGTCCCTCCCGCGGCAACCGGCGGGCGGGGCCCGTGACTCCGTTCCCGGCGACGCGACGGTGGCTCCGCGGGCAGCTGCTGCGCGAGCTCCGTGAACAGCCTGCGGGCGCCTGGTCGTCGCTCGAGGGCGAGCGGGGGCCGCATGGCCACGTCGCGGTCCGGGAGGCGCTGGCGATCCTCGCCGATGAGGGATTCGTGCAGCTGGACGAGCGCGGCCGGGCACGCCTGGCCGAGGACTGACCGGAGGCCACGCGCCGGACCCTCAGGGCCTGGCGGCGGGCCGAGCCCGACGAGCCAGCTCGACGAACGGGCGCAGCCGGTTCGCGAGCTCGACCTGCGTCCGCTGGAACGCCGCAAGGCGCTCGTCGTCCGTGCCTGGCGCCTCGGCCGGATCGTCGAGCCCCCAGTGCAGGGAGTTGTGGTCGCCGGGGAAGACCGGGCAGACCTGGCGCGCACGGTCGCAGACGGTGATCACGTAGTCGAACGGATGATCGAGGAACTCCGAGACCGACTTGGATCGGGCGTTCGACCAGTCGATTCCCATCCCGGCGAGGACGCGCACCGCGTAGGGGTGGACGCCCCGCGGCTCGGTGCCTGCCGAGAAGACCTCGAAGTCCGGGCCGCCGTACTCCCTGAGCATCGCCTCGGCCATCTGACTGCGCGCGGAGTTCCCGGTGCACACGAACAGCACGCGGATGGGGCGATCAGACATGGCACCTTCCTCCAGTGTGGCCCGGGCGCGACCGGCCGCGGCAACGATCGATTCCAGATCGGTGAGCTCGGTATCCAGCCGGTCGAGATCGGCGCGGCTGCGTGCGACGGCGGCCCGCTGCTCTGCGATCAAGGGGATCAGCGTCGCGTCGGGCGCTCCGCGATCGACGCACAGTGCGGCGACGTGTCCGGCCCGGGCCGGCGACAGTCCGAGCCGCCGAAGCGCGACGACGAGCCGCAACCTCGCGAGATCCGCCTCGCCGTACCGGCGGTACCCGTTGTCCGCCCGCGGGGCCGGCGGCAGGACGCCCGCCGCCTCGTAGTACCGCACGGCCGACGGCTCCACGCCTGCCTTCCTCGCGAGCTCCGAGACTCTCACCGGCCGACCGTACACCTTCGAGCCACTTGAAGGTCAACCGGTCGAGGACCTGCCGCGCTCCTCCGGCCGAGAACCGGCTGCCGGTCCGCATCGAGGCGGGCGAGATGCTCCCCGAGGGGATCGGCGGGCACTGACGCGCTCGCTCGCGCTGGCCGGCGGCGGCCGCTGCCGGACCCCGGACGAGTTGCGCGCCTCTACGCAGGGCGCGGTGTCACCCCCCGACCGGGACGTCATCGCCTGCTGCCGCATCGGGGTGCCGATCCGGAAGCAGCCGCTGGCTAGCGAATGAAGGCGATGCTCGAGAGGAGGATGGCCAGCACGACCATCGTGATGAGGACGTAGAGCCCATCGCGCTCGAGCGCGAAGGCGACGATCGAGGCCGCCACCCGCATGACCGGCGTGGCGAGCAGCACCGCCAGGCCGAGCTGGGTGATCGCCAGCGGGCGCAGGGCGCCCAGCCCGCTCACCATCTGCCCGAAGTCCGACAGGCTGCCCGTGCCCGTCGCTCCGCCGACGAGCGAGGTCTGCCAGCCCGCGACGAGGGCAAGCGCGAACCCGATCGCGATGACTGCGGCGGAGATGGACACGCCCACCGTCAGCACCAGGCTCACCACGACGCGAAAGCGGTCGGCGGTCACAGCCCGAACCCCAGGCCGCGCAGGAGCATCTCGCCGGCGATCACGACGAGGACGGGCACGAACACCTGGCGCACGCGCGCGTTCGACAGCCGCACCAGGATGCGCGCGCCCGCCAGGGCGCCCGCGAGGACGCCCAGCGCGACCGGGGCGGCGATGCTCGCGTTGACGTCACCGCGCGCGATGTAGATGCCGGCCGAAGCTGCGGCCGTCACCCCGATCATGAAGTTGCTCGTCGTCGAGGAGACCTTCATCGGGAGGCGCATCGCGCCGTCCATGGCGAGCACCTTGAGGACGCCGGAGCCGATCCCCAGGAGTCCCGAGACCAGGCCGGCGATTCCCATCATGAGGAAGCCGAGCGGGATGCGGCGCGCCTCGTACTCGACCTCGCGACCGAGCACCGCGTCCGGGTAGCTCGACGCGAGCCCGAGACGGGCCGCGATGCCGGTCGGCTCGATCGGCGGCGGCAGCTCCTCCTTCAGGCGCACCAGCTGCTGCACCGCCGACATGAACAGCACCACGCCGAGCAGCAGGTAGAGGAACTGCTGCGCCACGACCGCGGCAAGCAGGGCGCCGATCACCGCGCCCGAGGTGGTCGCGACCTCGAGGAACATGCCAATCCGCATGTTGGTGAGGCGATCGCGCACGTACGCGGCCGCGGCCCCCGAGCTGGTGGCGATCACCGAGAT
>JAJYJR010000634.1 GCA_021789355.1 Chloroflexota bacterium
CGATCGAGTACGCCCACTCGATGTCGAGCGTGGCCTCACCCGACCAGCTCGCCGCGGCGCTCGGCCCGGACAGGCCGTTGCCCTTGTACGTGTTCATGTACTGCGGGTTGCCCTGCGGGAAGACCTGCTCGAAATTCGGATCCGGCAGGTTCGAGAAGAACGCGTTGTGGAACATCTGCAGGTCGTGCGCCGCCGTCGGGCTGCCGTACGAGTCGACCAGCACGATCGTCTGACCCTGGCCCATGACGTTGGCGTCGTGGAGCGCCTGGACGTCGTACGCCGCGGCGATGTCGGCCGGCGTGTAGCAGTGCAGCCACGTGTAGTGGACGGCAGGCGCCGGCGTCGTGCAGGCCGGGGTCGGCGTCGACGACGTCGCCAGGGCGCTGTCGGGCGCCTGCACCGCCTGCGGGACCATCACGGGCCCGGCGGCCAGGGCGACCGGCGCAGCCGCCGGAGCCACGAGCGCGAGCACGAGCGAGACGACCGCCGGAATGGGGACACGTGATCTCATGCACCCCTCCTACGCGCATCGCCGGCGTCGGTGCACACCGCCGCTCGAGGCGACGCTTCGTGCTGATGGTATCGGAGGCACGAGGTTGCGGCCGCAGGACGGGCCAACCGGCACGTCTCGCGTGGGTCTATCAGACACGCCGGTCGCAGTTGCGCGCCTCGCTCCGGCATGTCAGTCCCATCGCACGCGGCATCGCCACCGGCGTCCTTTGCGCCCGGGCGATCCGACCTCGGATTCGGTGTCGCCCGTCACCGCTTTGTGAGGCTGGGGCAAGGTCGTCGGCAAGGTGGACGGTACAATCTGGCTATCCACCAACAGGACTTCCGGCCGCCGGAGAGTATCTCCCCCCTCATGCTCCGCAGATCGCCACGTGCCCCGGGCCAGGCACTTGCCGAGTTCGCTCTTGTTGTTCCGATCCTCCTCGTCCTCATCCTGGCCGTGGGCGATCTCGGGCGACTGTTCGCTGCCGGCATCGTGGTCCAGTCCGCGTCGCGTGATGCGGCGGAGGCGGGCGCACAGGTATACGCGCAACTTGCCGAGGGCTCGACGGAGACGGGGAGCGCGGTGTATGCCCAGGTGGACGCAGCCGCGAAGAAGGTCGCATGTGACGAGCTCTCGCGTCTGCCCAACTCGGGCGTCGCCGCGTCAACGACCTGCGCAAGCGCGACATCTGCGGCCGTGGTCGCCTGCGTGCACGACGTCGGGTTCGACCTGAACGGCACGACCGTGTCATCGCCAGGAGACGCGAACTGTGCGGCGCCCCCGCCGGGCACGCTGTCGGCCAGCGCGGAGTCGGGTTGCACGCTCATCACGCAGTCCCCGTGGTCCACGAGCCTGGACGTGAGCGGCCTCCCCTACGTGGAGGTCCGCGTTTGCTACCGGTTCGACCTGCTTCTCGAATCCTCGATGATCCCGACGGGTCCGTTCAGCCTGCAACAGGCGTCCAACTTCGTCGTTGCCGCATATCCGTCAGCGCCGTGACCACCGTCGCCGTGACCAGGAGCGGCCTCCATCACATGTCAGGCCTTCGCCAATCCGGCGGCGGGAGCCACCACCGCGGGCAGGCGATGGTTGAGTTTGCCCTCGTGTTCCCCGTCTTCCTCCTGCTCCTTTTCGGCATCGCCGTGCTCGGGATCGGCGTCTTCTACCAGCAGCAACTCACGAACGCGGCGCGCGAAGCGGCACGCTACGCGGCCATCCACAGCGCGACTGCGCAGTGCCCGACCGTCTCCACCCTTGCGCCTGCACAGGACACGCCAACCAGCTACTACCCATGCGACGCCCCGCGGACATGGCCGAGAATGACGGCTGCCGCGCGGAATGCGACGTGGGGATTGGACTCGTCGAGCATCAGCGTCGCCGCCTGCTGGTCCGGCTACGTCACATCCGGGTGGAGCTCGAGTGGCGGATATGACGCGCCTCCGCCAGGCACCTACACCATCGGGAGCACGAGCGTCACGTACGACACCGTCTGGGCGCCGTGCAGCATCGGCGGAATCAGCGATCCGCAGGACAACTCGGGCGAGATCGCTTGCGCGGCCGATTTCTCGACGAGCGATACGGCGAGCGATCAGTCGGATCGGACGGGCCTGCCCGTCGCAAACACGGTCACGGTGTATGCCTGCTACCAGTGGACACCGCCCATGGCCGGGTTCCTGCTGATCCCGCCCACGATCACACAGTCTGCGGTGATCACCGAGCCCATCGAGCGACAGCAGTAGGAGCGGAGATGCACGGTCGAATCGGCCAGCGGGGGCAGGTTCTCGTCGTGTTCGCGGGTGGGCTCGTCCTCCTGCTGCTCATCGCATCACTCGTGTTCGATCTGGGCACTGACTGGATGATGCAGCGCCAGGAGCAGAACGCCGTCGACCCGGGTGCCCTCGCGGCGGCCGAATTCATCCCGAGCGACACCGGCTCCAGCCCGACATCGGGCATGATCGCGGCCGCCTGTTACTACGCCCGACAGAACGGCTTCTTCCCGTCCGCAACGACGAACGATGAGTCCGCGACGGGATGTGTCAGAGCGAACGACCCCGACCAGGCCTATCTGACGGTCAACTATCCACCCATCGGTGCCTCGGCGGGTGAATACGCGGGTCGCCCGGGTTTCGTCCAGGTCGCCATCACGCGACAGCACACGAACTACTTCATGGGGATCATCGGGCAGCCGACCTCTTCGGTATCAGCATCCGCCGTCGCTGCGAACACCACGGGCAACGCGAATTCCTACTCCCTCATTGCCCTTGATCCGACTGGCGACTGCGCGACGGGTTCGGTCAAGGGAAGCAGCGGCGGGAATCCCTCGCCGCCCCCTCTCAAGGTCACTGTCGGCGGCGCCATCTACGTCAACTCATCCTGCGGCGGCCCGGTTAGCCCCCCTACCACGGCCCCGTGTCTCTCGACCGGCTCCGCCGGGCTCGTTGTTGCCGGGGGCGCGACGCTGAGCGGGACTCAGGTCAACGTGAATGGTTCATGCGCCACGAACGGCGGCGGATCAATCACGACGACGAGCAGTGGCGTGGACCAGGGAGGCCTGCAGGTCGGTGATCCGCTCGCCGAACTGCAACCGCCCGCGATAGACACAAACCAGCCGGGCCAATCGTGTGGCGGAGGCACTCCAACCGATGCGACAACCAACAACCAGGGCTGCGGCAGCGGCGGGCTGCCTTGGCAGTCGAACACCTCCACCTGCGCCAGCGGCCTGACCTGCGTGACTCTTAACCCAGGCGTCTACTACGGTGGCTGGAATGTGAAGAGTGGCAAGTTGCAGCTGCAGCTGAACCCGGGCATCTACATCCTCGCTGGCGGGGGGATTAAGCAAACGAACGGCTCGATCGAAGCAGTCACCGACAGCAGCGGAAACCCGGGGCAGGTGATGATCTTCAGCACGGACAACCCCCTCTACCATGCGACATGCGTGACCGATTACGCTACGAGCCCCTCGTCGGTTCCGGCTCAATGCCAAGGGCCACTCAGCTTCACGGCGCAGTCCACGCTATCCGCCTACGGGCTTGGTCAGGCGACGTGCGCCAGCGAGCCGTCGACGTGTCCATATGTCGGGATTCTGATGTGGCAGGACGGGCACGGGAGCTGCCCAACGTGGACGCCTGCTTCCGGACAGGGCTACTGCCCGATCACGACTGGTGGCGGCACGAACCTCAACATCGGCGGCACGATCTACGCGCCGACCCAACTCGTGAACCTGGACGGGAGCGCCCTCGACGGCAACACGGGGACCGCCATTGTCCAGGTCATCTCGTGGGCCTGGAACATTGTCGGCAACTCCGTGCTCAACATGCCGTACAACGCCAACGACCTGTACCACCTGGAGCAGCGGGGTCTGGTGCATTGAGCGGCAGACGATGGGGGCGCTGATCTTGTTGCGCGCCTCCTCGCCCATCGAGGATCAGTCTTCGGACAGGTACCGCAGCGCGACCGCGGCGTGCAGGGCCGCCCCGACCGCCATCGCGTCCTCGTCGAAGACCACGCGGTTCGAGTGGTTCTGCGGGGCAGTCGTCGGATCGACGTCCGCGGGCCGGCC
>JAJYJR010000635.1 GCA_021789355.1 Chloroflexota bacterium
GCTCGTTCCGGGCGACTGGCGGGCCTGGGCTCTGTTGGAGAGGGGAGTGGAGCGGGAGACGGGTCTCGAACCCGCGACATGCAGCTTGGAAGGCTGCCGCTCTGCCAACTGAGCTACTCCCGCCCGATCCGTGGAACTGCTCCGTACCCTACCATGCCGTGGGCCGATCCCGGGCCGGCGGTGGCGCTCCGCGTGCGGCGCTGGACTCCTGCGCGGAAGCCGGAGATCTCCTGCCTCCGCTAAGACCCGCCGGTCGTCACCCGGCCGCTGCCGGAGGGTGCGGTGAGCACACCGGGGATGGACGAGGATGTCCCCGCGCCCCCTCCCGGGGTCGTCGCGGACGAGGATCCCGACGAGATGCCGGTGCCCGAGCCGCCGGTGGTGACCTGGCCGGCCCCGGACGGCCCGACCGAGATGGCGGTCACGGAGGATCCCGCCGAGTGGGTTCCCGAGTACGTGGCGCCGGCGAGGGCGCCGAACCCGGCGACGCCCAGGATGCCGGCGAGTGCGGTGCCCGTGGTGATGGCGCGGAGCCGCCGGATGGCGCGGTCGCGCCCCGCGGCTGTATGTCGATCGGTCTGCATGGAGGCGAGTCTCCCGGCCGGTGCTTCCGGCGTCGTCACGGCGTGGCGGAACGTCCGGTGCGCCGCGGAGCGGTGACCCGGACGGCAGGTGTGGCGTGCGACGAGGCATTGACGTTCGCGGAAGTCGCGGCGTGCGAGCCGCCGGGTCCGGTGATCCACGGACCGCGACCGGTTGCCTCCATCCCGCGGAGCCGCAGGGCGAGGACCGGGCAGACGTCGACCGCGCGCCGCGCATGGGCGAGCAGGCGGGGCGGAATCGGGCCGTCTGCGATGATCGGGTAGCCCCAGTCGTCCAGCGTCACCAGCTCCGGGAGGACCTCCGCGCACATCCCGTACCCGTCGCAGCGGATCGGATCGAGGCGCAGTCGCTCGGCCATGGTCAGGCGGCCCTGGCCGGCGCGGCCGAGCAGCCCCGCCGTGCCTGGTGCCGGGCGAACTCGGTCTCGAAGACCTGCAGAGCGCTCTGCAGAAGGCCGATGGCGCCGTCCGGGTGGTGGCACGCGCCACGGCCCCGCACGAGCCCGCTCCAGCGCTCGATCTGTGCCAGCTCGCCGTCTCCGGCGCGGCCCGTGGCGAGGTTTCGGAGTGCCTCGGCGATTGCCGTCAGCCCGAAGACGCACGGGCCGCACTGGCCCGCACTCTCCGCGGCCATGTAGCTCATGATCTCGGCGGTGGCCCGCACGCCGCACGTCTCCGCGCCGGCGACCGAGACGACGCCACACCCGAATGCGAGGTCGCGTTCGCGCAGCACGGCCGGGTCGAGGGGCACGTCGCGGACCGCGTCGACGGGCGCCCAGCCGCCGAAGTAGCCACCGAGGAGGACAGCACCGCCGGCCGGAAGCGCGGTGGCGGCCGGCGCGCCGCCGTGTCCGGGTCCGCCGGCCCGGACCATTGCGCCCCCGGCGGCGCCGTCGCGGCCGACGAGCCCGACCAGCTCGGCGATGGTGGTCCCGTACTCGATCTCGCGGACGGCCATGCGTGCGCCGAGCCCGCTCACCGTGACGAGCGCGGTCCCGCGGGTGGGTCCCCGCCCGGCGGCGCGGTACCAGGCGTCTCCGAAACGGGCGACAAGGGCCGCGTGGGCGAGGCTCTCGGCGTTCTGGACGAGCGTCGGCCGCCCGTCCACGCCGCGCTCGTGCGTCCGCACCTCGGGGAAGGTCGGGCGCGCATCACCCCGGTTGACGTAGTGGACCGCCGCGGTCGCCTCTCCTGCCACGTAGCTGACGGGAGGCGTGACGAGCCGCACAGGGATGTCGATCTCGCCCGTCCGCTCGCCCACCGCCCTCGACAGCGCCCGCTGAGCGGCACCGTGCTCGCTGCCCACGTACAGCACGATTTCACCTGCTCCGACCGCGGACGCCGCGACCAGCGCACCGTCGAGCACGAGGTGCGGGCGGTGCTCCATGAGCGCCCTGTCCTTGGCGCTGTGCGGCTCTCCCTCGGCGCCGTTGACGACCACCACGGCATCGCCCGCTGCCCGTTCGGCGACGGCGCGCCACTTCCGCCCGACCGGGAACCCGGCGCCGCCGCGCCCGAGCATGCCGCTCGCCTCGACGACCGGGACCACGTCGCGCAGTTCCGCTGCCGGCGGCAGTGCCCCGAGCCGGGCCACGTGGTCCCCGTGGCGTTCGGGGCCGGCCGAGGCCGGCGGCCCGGCCAGCACGCGCAGGGATATGGGCGGCGCGGCGTGCGCGGCGGAGCCGCTCATGCGGCTCATGCGGCCGATCCCCGGCCACGGCCGGCGGCAGCCACGACGGCGGGGAGATCGGCCCCCGGCCGGCCGGCGCTGAGGCGCCAGCCGGCCGCGAGCACGACGAGCCCGATGCACGCGACCTCGATCCCGATCATCCACGGTGCGGGGGCGTCACTGCCGGCGCCGATGCCGTGGGCGAGCGCGACCGGCCAGGCGGCGTAGGCGGCCCAGTGGATCGCGCGCCAGGCACGGTGGCCGATGCGCGCCCGCAGCAGGCTGGTCACCGTGAGCGCCACGATCAGGTCCAGCGCCACCGCGCCGAGGCCGACCGGTACGGGCCGATACGGCGATGCCAGCGGGAGGAGCGCCGCGAGCCAGCCCAGCGAGGTGTACGGATCGACGACCGCGGTGCCGATGTGGACGGCGAGGAAGGCGAGCGCCAGCATGGCAATGCTGCGATGCACGTCCGCCGTGAGGAAGCGGGGCCAGCCCGGCGCCTGCCATCGGACGCTGGTCAGCACCCCGAGCACGACCACGCCGGTGAAGAGCAGGAGCGACACGATCCCGGCTCCGCGGGTCGCGAACCACAGGATCTGCGCGTTCATGCCGCCGCCTCCCCGGCGCCCGGCCACCCGGCCGCCCGCACCACGTGCCCGCGGTCGTCCACGAGCCGAGCCGGCAGGGCGCGTTCCCGGAGCCAGTCGAGCGCGCTACTGCCCAGGACGATCGCCGCGGTGGAGGCCATGTTCGCCTCGACGCAGGTCGCGGCCGCGACGCTCACCGTCCGCCACGGCCCGTGGGCGGGAAGTCCGCTCCGCGGATCGATCAGGTGGTGCAGCCGGACGCCTCCCCGGCTCCATCGCCGCACCGTCGTGCTCGACGTGGCGAGCGCGCCGGCCGAGATGGAGACGACTTCGCCCGGGGAGTCCGGGGGCACGTCGCTGTCCTCCGCGACCAGAATCCGCCAGCCTCCCGGCGGCGGGCTGCCTGCGCTCGCCAGGTCCCCGCCGAGGCTGACCAGGATGCCGCCGCCTGTGGCCGCGAGCGCGGCCGAGACCGCGAGATCGGCCGCCAGCGCCTTGCCGGTCGATCCGAGGTCCAGCTCCACCCCGTCCGGGAGACGCACGACGCGCGCACCGGGGTCGAAGTCGACCGCGCGCCAGCCGGGCACCGGGGCCACCCGCACCGTCAGCGGCGCCCGCCCGCGCGCGATCACGTCGAAGTCGGCGTCGTAGCCGAGCAGTCGCAGCGCGCGCCCGACGGTCGGGTCCACCACCCCGCCCGTGGCCCGGGCGGCCTGCAGGGAGAGGTCGATGGCCGTGGCGAACAGCGGGCTCACGCGCACGCGCTCACCCGGGCGGGCGTTCAGGCGGGTGAGCTCGCTGTCCCGGAAGCGGCTGTACGTGGCATCGACCAGCCGGAGTGTCTCGTCGACCGCGACGCGCGCAGGATCGAGGTGGGCGGGGTCGGTGACCAGGAGGTGCACCGAGGTCCCGAGGGCGCGCCATGCGGCGTCGGTGGGTGGAGCTGTGCGGGCGGTCATGTGCCTGACTTTCGTGCATGGATCCTGTCGAAATGGTTACCGAACCGGCGGGAGCCCCGGACGTCGCTGGCGGTGACCGCGGCGCGTGCCCCGGCAGGGGCCGTCCGTCGGCCCGCGACCCCGACGACGAGGCGGTAGGTTGCAAGGAAGGCCGCGGCAGCCACGGGTCCGAGGTACGACCAGGTCGCCCAGGGAGCCTTCGCGTCGGATCCCGACGCGAGCCCGTGGA
>JAJYJR010000636.1:0-935 GCA_021789355.1 Chloroflexota bacterium
CGCCTCGATCTTCGCCCTTGGGCTCTTCTCGGGCGCGGCGAGCTCTTGCTGCGCGCCCGTGCTTATCGGCGTGCTGACCCTGACGGCGCTGACGAACTCCTTCCTGGGGGCGCTCGCCGTCTCGCTCGCCTACGTCTTCGGCATGGTCTTCCCGCTCTTCCTGCTCGCCCTGGCCGGCGACCGTTTCGGCTGGGCCCGCAGCCGGCTCGTGCGCGGGACGACGGTGCACCTGCGCATCGCCGGTCGTGAGCGGAGCATCCACAGCACAAACCTCGTTGGCGGGGTCCTGTTCCTGGCCATGGGGGTGCTCGTGCTGGTCCTGGCGGCCACAGGAACGGAGATCCTCACGCTCCCAGGCCAGGCGCAGCTCAGCAGCCTCCTGCACCAGGCGAGCGACGCATTCCTGGCCGCCGTCAGCGGTCCCGCGGCGATCGCGATCACCGCGCTCCTGGCCCTCTTCGCCGTGTATCTCTGGCGCCACGCGAGCCGGACCACGAGCCCGTCGGAGGAGGTGAACCCCGATGAACCGGCGTGAGCGGCGTGCCCAGGGCGCCGGTGGTGCAGGCGCCGCGATCGCCAGCACGGGCGCGAGCGCGAGATCAACGACGCGACGGCCGACCGCGCCTCGGGGGCGAGGGCGGTTGGCGCTCATCGCCGGGGTCATCGCGCTGGGGCTCCTCATCGTGGGCGTCGCGGCCGTCAACAGCCTCTCCGGCGCCGGCAGCGCGGCGATCCCCTATGCGGTCGGCCAGCCCGGCGTCGGGGCGAAGGCCCCCGAGTTCAGTCTGCCGAACGCCACCGGTGGCACCTTCCAGTTGTCAGCGTACCGGGGCCAGAACGTCCTGCTCTACTTCCAGGAGGGCCTCGACTGCGCCCCATGCTGGCAGCAGATGGATGACGTGCAGGGCGACCTCGCGAAGTTCCGGGCGCTGGGC
>JAJYJR010000636.1:945-4049 GCA_021789355.1 Chloroflexota bacterium
CCGACGGCACGATCCGCTGGCGCGCCGACTACGGCGGCGCGCCGAACTACACGATGTTCGTGCCTGACGATCAGCTCCTCGCCGCGCTGCGCAAGGCGCTCGCCACGGCCGGCTGAGTCGGCCGCCTGGATGGACCAGCCGGCGGGCAGTATCGGCTTGTCCCGGTGCCGCCGCAGCCACGCCATGCGGCGCCTGGCGATACGAACGGGACGGTGCTGCTCTTCACAGGCGCCAGCGCCTTTGGGCCTACCCCGACGCGTGCCCACGCCTTCCTCGTGGAGTCCGACCCGGCCGCCGACTCTCGGCTGAGCAGCAGCCCGGCCCGACTGCGCCTGCGGTTCACGGAGCCGGTGGCTGCGGCCACGATCGGGCTCCGAACCACCACGGGCGAAACGGTGCCGACGGCCCCGATCCAGCACGAGGAGGGCGGTCTCGTCGTCGTCACCACGCCCGAGAAGACCCTGGCTGACGGCGTCTACATCGTCTCGTATCAGGTGCTCTCCGCCGACGATGGCCACGCCACGGCCGGAGAGTACCCCTTCGCCGTTGGCGGATCTGGGGCCGTGACAGCCGCCACGCAGGTCGAGCTCGGACCATCGCCATTCCAGGTGGGGGCCCGCTGGCTGCTTCTGCTGGGTTTGCTCATCGGGTTCGGGGGGCTGGTCTCCGAGACCTTCATCTGGCGGCCCCTCGCGGCGGGCACCGGCGCGTCTGTACCGGTCCTGCCGATCGGCCGGCTCGTGCTCAGCGGTGTCCTGGGTGGCCTCGGATTGCTGGGTCTGCAGGTCGCCACCAGCGCCAACCTCGGGCAGCTCGATCTCGCCGCCGTGAGCGGCACCCAGTCCTTTCGGTTGCTCGCGCTCGGGATTGCGTGGGCCCTCGTTGGCCTCTTCGTCGTGGCCCGTTCCCTCCTTCGACCACTCGCCTTGCCCCTGCTCGGTCTCGCGCTGGTGCTCGTCGTGCTGGCCGGCCACGCCGGCGCCGGTCCGCCATGGGTCAGCGCCGCCGATGTACTGCACGTGGGGGCCGTGGCCGTGTGGTCCGGCGGACTGGCGCAGGTCGTCAGGGTGCTCTGGGAGACTCGCGGCCAGTCGGTGTCGGCCTGGCGACTCACCGGCGTGGGTCGCTACGCGAACATGGCGCTGGGCGCAGCCGCGCTCGCTGTCCTGAGCGGCGTGCTGGTGGCGGCCGGGCAACTCCGCGACGTCGGCGACCTGGTCACGAGCCTGTACGGGAACCTGCTGCTGCTCAAGGGTGCGGTGGTCGCGGCCGCGCTCCTCGTCGCCGCCCTCGCGCGCCGTCGGTTGCCCGACGGCAACGACGCGCGGCGTGTCGGTCTGCGCCGTCTTGCCGGAACCGAAGCGCTCTTCTTGCTCGTCGCGCTGGCCGTCACCTCTGGGCTCGCGGACACCGGCTCGCCAAGCGCGGTCGCGGCGGGTGAGGCCGTGCTTGGACCACCGCCCCTCGTGCCACCCGTCGAACGGGAGGCGGGCCTCGCCGGCTGGGATGCGGTCTTTCTCGCGGCGAGCCGGGATCAGCTGCAGGTGCGCGCGCTCGCCCCGTCGGGCGATGGCGATGCCAGTGCCAGGCTGACCGTCGAAGCACACACCCCCGCTGGCACGAGCATCTCCCTGGGCCCGCGTGACTGCGGGCCGGGTTGCTGGACGATGGCCTATGCCTGGCCCTCGGGCGCCACGCTGCTGGATCTCGTCGTCGCGTCCGGGCAATGGGGGGGCGGGTCGCTGCAGACGGAGGTCACGTGGCCGCCCGGGCCCGACCGGAGCCAGATCCTGGCCCAGGTGATCGCGGTGATGCGGGCCGTGCCCCTCGCGTCGGTCGATGAGCACGTGACCAGTGGCCCGGGACACTCCGCAGAGAGCACCATGCCGATGTCGGGTCGTGCGTTCATGGCTGGCGAGCCGTACGCAGCGGGTGAGGCCAGCGATGTCCATGAGGCCGGGCCGTCCGCGCTGAGCTTCTTCCTGCCCGGGTCCTCGCTCTGGTTCCGGCTCCAACTGGACCCGCAGGGTCGGATCGCAACCGAGACGATCGTGGACCCCGGGCATCTCATCGAGCGGACGCTCAGATATCCGTGACCCCGCGGGCTTACGGGGCCGCTCCGCCGCTGCGGCGGCCGCCCTGCCCCATCCCCTGCTGCACGGACCTGGTGGTCGGGCGCAGCATCTCGGCGAACTCGAGCGGGATGACGAACTTGGTGGCCGAGCCGGCACCGAGCTGCTTGAGGGCCTCGAGGTACTGCAGGGCCATCGTCTTCTCGTCGACCGCGCGAGCCGCATGGAAGATGCGCTCGAGCGCCTGGCTGAAGCCCTCGGCGTTGAGGATCTGCGCCTGACGTCGGCCTTCGGCGCGCAGGATGGCCGCCTGCTTCTCGCCCTCGGCGACGTTGATGTTGGCCTGCCGCGCGCCCTCCGACTCGGTGATCACGGCGCGCCGCGTCCGCTCCGCCGAGAGCTGGCGGTTCATGGCCTCCTGGACCTCGCGCGGGGGCGTGATCTCGCGGATCTCGACGGTCGTGATCTTGCCGCCCCAGCGCTCGGTCTGCTCATCGAGCTTGACGCGCAGGACCTCGTTGATCTGGTCGCGTTTGGAGAGGACGTCGTCGAGCAGGATGTCGCCGATGACCGCGCGCAGCGTGGTGGTGGCGATGCCCTGTAGAGCGCCGGCGAAGTACGCGACCTGGACGACGCTCTTGAGCGGATCGACGATCCGTTCTCGGTGGTGGTCAGCTGCTCCTGCAGCGAGAGCACGTTCTGGCTGGCCTTCAGGTCGGGGTAGTTCTCCACAACGGCGAACAGTGAGCGCAGCGTGGCGGTGAGCTGCCCTTCGGCGGCCGCCTGCGCGGGGGGCCCTGGGCGCCCGCGACGACGGTGTTGGCGCGCGCCTGGGTGACGTCCTCCAGCACGCGCTGCTCGAAGCCCATGTAGCCCTTCACCGCGTTGACCAGGTTGGGGATCAGGTCGTGGCGGCGCTTCAGCTGCACGTCGATCTGGGACCACGCCTCGTCCACCCGCAGGCGGCGCTGCACCAGCCCGTTGTACATCGCGA
Organism: Chloroflexota bacterium; assembly: GCA_021789355.1. The sequence continues at coordinate 4,012 of JAJYJR010000636.1, forward strand.
CCATCCACACGATCGCGATGACGATGATGGCGAGGACG
>JAJYJR010000637.1 GCA_021789355.1 Chloroflexota bacterium
CCCAGTACGCATCCTCGGGGACCTCCAGCCAGCCCAGTGGATCGCGCTCCATGCGGTACCCGGGGCGGGGAGTGGGAGCGGGTTCGGGCATCTGGATCGAACCTCCGGGACGCGAGGGTGCGGCGCCTGGCCGCTGCGGGCCGACGGAATGTCGGGTCGAGTCTAGTACGGGCCGTGTGGCGGGCGGAGGGCGGGGAGGCAGAGGGGTGCGCCGGGGCAGCTCCGAGACGCGGAATGGGGGCCGCCCGGCGACGACCCCCATGCGTGGTTCGCGCGAGACCCGCCTAGGACTTGGGCGGTGCCGGCTGTGACGATCCGTACTGGATCGCGAACCCGTCGGTGTCGTTGTCGGGCAGCGACGGGGTGGAGACCTGTGCGCGGCGCTGGATCATGACGCCACCGTCACTCGCCTCGAGTCCAGGGTCCTGGCCTCCATTGACGGTGCCCGGGTCGAAGGTCGTCGACCCGTAGTGCGCCAGAGTCGCGATACGGCCGCCAATCGTTGGCGCTTCCTCGATCCACTCGGCCGACGTTCCCGGGCCCCTGTACGACTGCTGCGTGGAGAACGACTCGCTCTGTGTCACATCCTGGATCGTCCAGACGCCGCCGGTACTCTCGGTGATCGATGCACTCATGTGGTCGCCCGGCGCAACCTGCATCGCGATCTGGGTCTCGGGGGCGGGCAGGATCTCCCACCACGCGTAGTAGCTGGCTCGGCCCGACGTGTAGTCCTGGCCGGTCCCGGTCTGGATCAGGGAGCTGTTGCTGAACCCGTCGATCCCGATCCACGATGCCGAGTAGGTGTTGCCCGACGTCGCCTGAACGGTCGGCACAGTCCACTGTCCGGTGATGGCCGTGTACGTGGCGCCGGTGACCGCGTAGCCCGACCAGTTCGACGACGCCCAGCCAAAGCCGGACCCGCCGCCCCCGCCTCCACCTCCGCCGTGGCCGTGCCCATTGCCCGTGCCATTGGGCGGAAGCCCGATCCGCGGCGCGTGAACCATTGCTGTCGCGACCGGAGCCGCAACCGGCGCACTGATCATCGTGGCCCCGAGCACTACGCTCGCCGCCAATGCAAGAGAACGTCGCATCGCCGCTCCTCGTGCCCGAACGCCAGACAAGCTCTCGTCTCTGCCGCACCGCTGACACCAGCATCCTCGCACCCGTCGCCACTCGAACGGGCCTTCGCGTTCGACGACGCGGAACAGGCGGGCTTTACAAGTCGTGTGGAGTCCTCGTCGACTGCACCCTCGAGGACGGACTCGGGGCACCCAGGGGCCGGGTCCTCGCGGACCCGGCCCCTGGATTAGCCGCGTAGATCCCTACGGTGTGACACGACCGATGAACGTGCCCCAGTTGGCCAGGATGGTCCTGGGTCCGCCCGGGATGTACTCGCCCGCGAACCAGATGTTGCCGTCCGAGTCCGCGACGGCCGCGGAGTAATCACCCCACCGAGCGACTCCATTGCCACCGAAGATGGCGTATCCAGTGAAGCCGTCCTCCGGTCCCACGCCCGCGGCGGCAAGATGAATCGGCCCTGGCCCGGACGCAGTGACGTCGACGTACCCGACACTCGGGTACAGGCTCCGGCCCACGACCGTGAACGCCATCGTCGCGTTGCCTCGATCGCTCACGCCAATCGACGGAAAGAGGACGGATCCGCCCGCGAGCGCCACGTAGGACTGGCCGGCAATGGTGGGAGAGAACTGACCGTCAGGCCATGTCGGGTCCACGACGAAGTAGGCAATGGCCGAGTGTCCGGGGTTGCCAACGCCGGTGTTAAGGCCCGCCCAGAGCTGACCGTCCGCGAGCACCACTTGGTTCATCCGGTCATCGTTCGCGTTGAGCTGCTCAAGGCCGACCGGCGAGGGATGACCGGTGCCGAGCCCGTTGTTGGCCAGTGCAACCGCCAGCGGGCGCTGTCCGCCCGGCTGGTTCACACCAAAGGACAGAGGCCCGATGTAGGGCTCACTGCCGAGGACGGCGGGCGGTTGCAGTGTGGGCGTGTTCGTAGCGGACAGGTCATTCAGAGCGCTGGTGTTCGTGAGCGCCCACGCGGCAATGCGATTGTCCCCCTGGGCGAAGAAGTCGAGGGCGCTCAGGAAGTACTCAGTGCCGCCGTTCGTGGTGTCGAACTGCGTCGGCAATGGAGCCGTCGCGGGCTGCAGCGAGTACCAGGTGCCACCGCTCGGCGCCGGCACGGTCTCCCCGACGTTGTCGTACCAGACGCCCGGAACGGGGGCGCCATTCGCGGCCGCGGCGAGGAGCGACTTCGAGATGCCGTAGAGCTGCGTGCCGTTGAACTCAGGACCGAAGAAGGAGAACTCGTTGGTCGAGATGTAGATGCCGTTGGCGTCTGCGCCGAGAAGCGGCTGATCACCAAGGCACGGACAACCCGGGTCGCTCGGCGCATTGTCGGACCCGTTGTTCGTGGTGTCGATGCTGAAGATGGTCCAGTCGCCGGTCGGGTAACCGGTCTGGCTGACGGCGATGTCGACATGCGTCGCGCCGGTGAACACCCCGGTCGTCGGATCTGTTACGAGGGTGAGCTCGCTCATGTAGAACCGGTTTGTCGCGGCGTCGTAGAGACACTTGGGATCCGTCATGAATGGGCCGAAGGCCGGCGAAGTCGCTCCGCGATCGATCGCGACCGGGTAGCCGTAGAACGCGTTGAGCGACGTCGGGCCGGTCAGGAGGCTCCCGTCAGCCGAGTACACGGCCGTCACGTCGTTGATCGTCTCCACGACGTCCCCGTTGCCGACGCACAGCCCCTGGTCCGGGGGCTCAAGGCTGAACGCATTGCCGCCGTCGGCACTGCGCGTGTCGTAGTGGCTCAGGCCGTTGAAGCCGAAGAACCCAGGGTTCCCGGACGCCAGGCCGACGGTTGTCGGGTTCGGGGCTGGCACATGTGCGATGCCGCCCGAACCAATGGACTTGGGAGTCCGCTCGAGAACGTCCGTGTTCGGAATCTCGTTCGGCGAAGACAGCGACGTGGGCGCCGAGCCCACCGGGCCTGCGACCATCCGGGTGGTACCGAGCTTGCGCAGGTGGACGATCGTGCTCTGCGAGCCTGCCGGAGCGGAGGCAGTCGCGACCGGTGCCAACGCGGCCAACAGAACAACGGACGCGACTGCTGCGCCGAGCGCGCGACCCTGATGCGACGCGCGCGGGCCTCTGAAGAACGCCAACATCGGTCCTCCTCATGCAGCAATGCGTGCCTCTGGATTGCACGGATCCGGACACGCACCGAGACGACACGCGCAGCCGGGACGTAGCTGGTGTCGTGCATGCGTATAGCACTTTCGTACCGGCCACCGCAAGCCTCATGACCCGAGATCTGGTGCCAGATAGCACCCCCGGTCCACTTGCCTGGAGCGGGCCGTGATCACGGCAAGCGGCGTCCGACCTCCCTTCTGCTACGATCCCCGGCCATGAGCGAGCTGCCCGTCCCGGCCGTCGCGCCTGTCATCCCCGACATACAACGTATGGCAAGCCGCGCACCCGGTGCAAGCCGCGCACCCGGTGCGGGCGTGGGCATCGCCCCCGCGAGCACCGCACGAACCCCTGCCAACCCCGGCGGCGCCTCCACTCCCACCAGCCTCGCCGACGTCGCGCCCATGTTCCGTTTCATGCGCGACGCCGAGCAGCGCTTCGACACGCTGCGGATGACGATCCACGACCGGCAGGTCGAGGCGCGCGGGGAGACGGTCACGCGCTCGGACGTGTGGGTGCGGCATCCGGGGTCGAGCCGCGTGGTCGTGGGCGACCCGGCAGGGCAGACCCGCGCCGCCCGGCACGCATGGGTGGTCAACGGCGACACGGTCACGCACCTGGACGCCGACGCGAACGTGGTGCGCTCGCGACCGCACCTCCCGATCCCCCGCGGCGCCGACAGCGACGATGACCTGCCGGCCTTCGCGCGTGTCTACCGGCCCCTCACGCCGCTCCCCGCCGGCACGCTCGCCGACACGTTCGTGCACCCCCACGGGTTCTGCCGCAACGTGCTCGCGACGGGTCGTCTGTCCCTGG
>JAJYJR010000638.1 GCA_021789355.1 Chloroflexota bacterium
GTTTTCCGGGTCCCCAGGGGGACACCCGCACCCGGCGCCCGGCCCATCGGAGCCGGGCTATCCAGCCCGCGCGCACCGGGGGCCGGCCGTCGTCGTGCGCCGGGGCTCGTCGTCCGCGAGCAGGCAGAGGCTCGTCAGTGGCCGGCGTGGACCGGAGCCTTCACCGGTCCTGCGCAGGCCACCAGCTCGGACGCGGCGGCCGCGAGTCCCGCACCGATCCACAGCGCCCGATCCACGCCCGCCGATCGGATCACGAGCCGGTCGCCGTCGGCCGCGACCCCCCGCAGCGTGTGGCGGGGAACGGCGAGCAGCTCGGGGCTCGCCGCCGGACCGCAAGCGCCTGCTTCGGGGTCGGCCATCACCACGAGTTCGCTGGCGGTGATCACGACCAGCACGCCGCGTTCCGGGTGGACGCCCGAGGCTGATCGGACGGTGCCGAACACCATCGCGGCACCGTCCTCGCCGGCCTCCGCGGCCACCTCGCCGGCCGTGGCCCGCCACCGGTCGGGAACCTCGGCATCCCCGACCGCGCGCAGGCCGGCCGGTGGGACCTCGCCGCGGGTGCCCCCGCCGACCTTCCGCCGCAGCCACCAGAGCGGCAGGTCCAGCAGGTCGCGCCCGTCGGAGCGGTACCGGATCGCCAGCCGCGCATCCGCCGCCCGAATGGAGAAGCGCCAGTACCGGAGAACGTGGACCTCCTCCACGCTGCCGATCCGATCGACCGGGATGACCACGGCCGGATCCCTCTTTCGCCAGTCCGCCCAGAGTCCCGCCGCGCGCTCGCCGAACCCGAGGACCTGGACCGGCATTGCCACGAAGCGGCGGCAGGTCCGGTCGATGGGACGCGCGGATGGGGCCAGCAGCAGCGTCCGCTCGAGCGGGAGCGACCCGCAGGTGAACCGCAGGAGCCGCAGCACGCCTGCCGGCAGGTCGGCGTCGGACGCCGGCCGCGACAGCCGCGCGCCTTCGCCCGACGGATCGATGCGCGACACGGCCGAGGACGGGATGGGCACCTCCCAGGGCTCTGCCGGATCGACGATCTCGCGGCCCGGCCGGTCCACCGTCAGCAGCGTGCCCCCCGTCGATTGCCCGTTCACGTCCGTCGCCCCTTCAGGCGGCCAGGAGGCATCTCCATGGACGTGACGAGATCGAGCCCGTCCATCGCGGACCTACCCTTGCACCGCGACAGGCAGCGTGCCCGGGTCAGACGAGCGGATCCGCGGGGGCCGAACGGCACCGACTGCAATCGGCCATGGTCCCGGCGTGCCCCCCTCCCGCCACGTCGGCCGTCGCCGCACGCGGTCCGCCGAATGGCACTGGCGGACGCGCCGGGCACCCGGCAGCATCGGCCGGGTGCCTCCTGCCGGCCCAACGACAGGAAGGGCGGCGAGGCGGCGATGGCCACCGACCTCGCGGGGGTAGCATGTCCACCTCGATGCTCCGGACCGCGCGTCGCCTGACACTGCTCCTCGGGTTCGCCTGGGCCGTGCTGCTGCTCCTGGCTGTCGCCCCGGCCGCCGCGCAGTCGGTGCCGAAGCTGCAGGGACAGGTCACCGACGAGACCGGCTCGCTGGGTAGTGGCGCCGCGCAGGTCCAGGCCGCCCTCGGCAGCCTGCTGTCCCAGCAAAACGTCCAGCTCTACGTGGTGTTCGTCGCGACCAGCGGCAGCGCGACGGCGGAGCAGCTGGCTCAGGACACGTACACGCAGAACGGCCTGGGCGGGAACGACATGGTGCTGCTGGTGGCCGTCAACGACCACCGGTACGGCTACTACCAGGACGGTGCGCTCGGCTCCCTCACCGTCGGCGCCGTCGATTCGCTGCTGAGCGGCACGCTCGAGCCGCGCTTCCGAGCGGGCGACTACCCGGGCGGGATCGTCGCGTTCGCGAACGGTCTCGGCCAGGCGCTGGCCGGCGGGGGCCAGGGCGGGATCGTTCCGGCCGCCACGCCGGTGCCCGGTCAGTCGCAGGGCGCGGCTCCATCGGGCGCCGGCAGTGGCCTCCTCGTGCTGTTCGTCGGGCTGATCGTGGTGATCCTCGGCGCCGCGGTGATCGTCGCGTGGTTCCGGCGCTGGCGCGCCGCGCACCTGGCGGCCGAGGAGCGTGATCGGCGGACCGGGCAGCTCGCTCGCCAGGCGAACCAGCTGCTGATCCAGGCCGACGACGCCGTGCGCGACGCCGGGCAGGACCTCGGGTTCGCCGAGGCGGAGTTCAGCGCGGAGGACGTCGAGCCGTTCCGGACGGCGCTGTCGCAGGCACAGGCGGAGCTGAAGGCGGCGTTCGTGGTGCGCCAGCAGCTCGACGACGCGATCCCCGAGGATCCGCCGACGCGCGAGGCGATGCTGAACGAGATCGTCACACGGGCGCAGCGCGTGGGCACTCTGATCGGCGAGCAGCGGCAGCGGTTCCAGGAGCTGCGCGACCTTGAGCGCCGCGCGCCGGAGATCCTGGCGGGCTTGCCGGCCCAGGCCACGGCACTGGCTGCGCGCCTTCCTTCCGCCGAGGCGACGCTGAAGGAGCTGCAGGCGTACGCGGAGTCGAGCTGGGCGCCGGTGAAGGGCAACCTGGAGGAGGCGCGCAAGCGGATCGATTTCGCCACGGCCGCCGCCGCGCACGGCTCGACGGCGGCCGGAGCCACGCCCCCGGACCCGCACACCGCCCGCGACGCCGCCCGCGCCGGGCAGGCCGCGCTGGCGCAGGCGGCCACGCTCCTCGACGCGATCGACCACCTGTCGGCCTCGGTCGCCGATGCCCGTACGCACCTCGATCCCGAGATCAGCGAGGCCCTGGCCGATATCGCGGCCGCGCACCAGGCGCTGCAGCATCGCGCGGGCGACCCGGCCCTGGAGGCCCGGCTCACGGACGCCGAGGCGCAGCTGGCGGCGGCGAAGGCGGCGATCGCCGCGCCCGCGCCGGACCTGCTCGCGGCCCTGAAGAGCGCACAGGCCGCCCACGCGGGCGCCGACCAGGTGCTCTCGAGCGAGCGGGCGGCCGAGGAGCAGCTCGCGCGGCAGCGAGCGGCGCTGCAGACGGCGCTGGTGTCGGCACAGGCGAGCGTGACCCACGCCGCCGACTACATCGAGAGCCGGCGCAATGGAGTGGGCCGGGAGGCGCGGACCCGTCTCGCCGAGGCGCAGCGCCACCTCGAACAGGCACAGGCGGCGGCAACGGATCCCGGGACCGCGCTCCCGGAGGCGCAGCAGGCACAGCGGCTGGCCGACGACGCCTACCGGATCGCCAGCTCGGAGTTCGACAACTGGAACGGGCGTGGGGGACCGGGCGGTCGCCGCGGCATCGACCCGACGGGCGCGATCGTCGGCGGGATCATCCTGGGGAGCCTGCTCGGCGGCGGTCGGCGCGGAGGCGGCTGGGGAGGCTCGCCCTGGGGTGGCGGCGGCGGAGGCTTCGGCGGGTTCGGTGGTGGTGGAGGCTTCGGCGGCTTCGGTGGCGGAGGCGGCTTCGGTGGCGGAGGCGGCTTCGGTGGCGGAGGCGGCTTCGGCGGAGGGGGCAGCTGGTGACTGGAAGAGTGCGGGCGCGCAGGACGCGCGCCGTGCGCGTTCGATCGGTCGGTAGGGGAAGGAGCGGCACCGCATGGCACAGACATCGATCCTCGGGCGGATCGGTCAGCTGGTCCGGGCCAACGTCAACGCGCTGATCGACGGCGCGGAGGACCCGGAGAAGATGCTCGATCAGCTGATCCGGGACTTCACGAACAACATGGCCGAGGCGGAGGACGCGGTCGCCCAGACCGTGGGCAACCTCCGGCTGGTCGAGGACGACGCGTCCGAGGCCCGGGCCGCCTCCGCGGAGTGGGGCAGCAAGGCGGCGGCCGCGTCGCGCAAGGCCGACGAGCTCCGCGCGGCCGGGAACACGGCGGACGCGGACCGGTTCGACGAGCTGGCCAAGGTCGCCCTGCGGCGCCAGCTCAGCTTCGAGGAGCAGGTCAGGACCTTCGAGACGCAGATCGCCCAGCAGACGGAGCTGGTCGACAAGCTCAAGGACGGTCTCACCAAGCTGCGCGC
>JAJYJR010000639.1 GCA_021789355.1 Chloroflexota bacterium
TCAGCGCGAGGGTGACGTTCATCGGGGCCGGAACGCTGGGCGGGAAGAGACGGGTGATGCCGCCGCCGAGGACGAACAGCAGATTCTCCCGCACCGACGCCGCGTCACACAGCAAGGCGGTGCTGACGTCCATCAGGCCGGGGTCAGGACCGTGCTGCGCGCGGCGAACGCGGCTTGTCCATTGTCGACACGCAGGTTGCCGCCGACAGTTGGCGTGACTGCCTCTCCAGATGTGGCAGGCGGCTGCGTAGCAAGGTCGAACCTGATCTCAAGCCGAGCGTCGGATCCCAGCATTGCGTCGGCCGCCTCCAGGCACAGCTGCTCGAGGTCGGCGAGTGTGTCCGCGGCGGCGGTCCAGCCGGGCAGGACGGTGGATTCGGCCCACCACACGACGCCGGACTCGTCTGCGAGATCCATGTGAACAAGTATGCGAGTTGCCATATCACGCTCCGACGGAGAACCTAGAAGAGGGCGCGAGCCTCTGCGTCCGAGAGTCCCACATCTTCCGTAAGGATCTTCCGGATCATGCTCCCCGGGAGTTCCTGACGATCGTGGAAACTCAGGTGCAGTGTAGGCCTGTTGGGCGCCTCCAGCGTCTTGTGCGAACCCACCTGCCTTGTGATCGCGTAGTGCAATGGAGCCCGTGCCAGGACCCGCTCAAACTGGGGCCAGCGCATGGATGGGAAGCGTTCCAAGGGACCCGATTATCCGGGCATGGCCCACGGGTGTCCACAGGTGCCTGCGGCGGCCCGTCGGGGATGTCGACTTCAGCAGGCGGTGGCGGATCGTTCTTCGCGTCGTGCAACCTGATCGAGGGGACCCGCGGCCCGTATTCTCTCCTCGGTCCGGACAAGCAGACTGGGGGCGTTGCCGGTGGCCTTCGCGATCGAGATGTACTTCGACAGCCGTGCCGACGCGGTCGTCCGAGAGGTCTGGGCTGCGCTGGAGCGCAACCGTATCCGCTCCACAGGTAGCGGACCAGTAGCGAATGCGCGGCCACACGTGTCGCTCGCAGTGTTCGAGTCAGGGATGCTCGAGAGTGTCGAGCAGACGCTCCGGTCCCGGGCCGCGCAGTGTCGGGAGCTGCGACTCTCCTTCCCGTCGCTCGGGTTCTTCCTGACCGCGGAGGCGGTGGCCTTCCTCAGTGTTACTCCGACTGCGGCGTTGCTGCAGCTACACAGAGCCGTGGCCGACTCGTTAGCCCCGCTGGTCAGCGGGTACTGGTCGTACTACCTGCCGGACGCGTGGACCCCCCATTGCACGATCGCCTCAGGCGCCCACGACCACGCGGCCATCGTGACCTCACTCGCGCAGGTCACGCTCCCCATACAGGCAACCGTGGAGTCGGTCGGGGTGCTCGAGGTGCCAAGAGGGCTCCCGCAGTTCACGATCGACGTCCGATAGGTGGCGTCGGCGGGCGCCCGACTCCGGTGCTACCTCGATGACCTGCGGGGATAACTGCCAAGAACCCGGGCGGCTATTGCGGCCTGGAGGGCACGGGGGTGGCCTGCCCGGCGGGGTTGTTCGGGGCGCCGGCCGCGAATCGCTGAGTCGGACCCGCTCCGGGCAAGCAACGACCCGATGTGCCGGCGCGCCTGCGAGAGCAGCCGAAGGCTGAGCCTCAGCCCTCGCGGCCGGCGACGGCGGCCGGCACTCGGAGCCAGAACTGCGTCCCGCCGCCCGCTCGAGTTCCGGCGCCGATCGTGCCGCGGTGGGCCCGCACCCCGGCGGCGGCCGTCGCCAGGCCGAGCCCGAAGCCCGGTCCGGTTGCGTTCGGGCCGCGCTGGAACGGCTCGAAAAGGTGCTCGCGCACGGCGTCCGGAAGGCCCGGGCCGTGGTCGAGCACCTCGACGACCAGCACGCCGCCGTGTGCCGGGCCGGCCTCGTCGCGAGGGCCGGCCGGCGCCAGGTCCGTACCGGCGTCGTCGACGTCGGCCAGGAGATCCACCTGCGACCCAACGGGGCTGTAGAGGATGGCGTTTGTGAGCAGGTTGCTGATCGCCTGCTCGACCCGCACCCTGTCGACCTCGACCTCCCGCTCGCACGCGCGCTGAACGACGGCCACCTGCCGCTGCGTGGCGATGGCCGCCGTTCGTGCCACGACCGACTCCACGAGCTCGTCGACCCGCACCGGGCGGCGCACGAGCGCCCGCCCGTCGGCCTCCGCCGTCGAGAGCTCGAGCAGAGCCGTGGCGAAGTCGCCGAGCCGGACCGCGTCGGCATGGGCGGCGACGATCGCGTCCCGCAGCGCCCCCGCGTCCGCGTTCGGGCGGTCGGCAAGCTCCAGCTCCGCCTGGAGCGCGGCCAGCGGACTGCGCAGGTCATGCGATGCCGCCGCAACGAACGTGCGCTGCTGGCGGACGCCGCGCTCGAGGCGATCGAGCATGCCGTTGAGGGTGTGGGCGAGCCGGCCGAGCTCGTCATTGGTCGCGGGCTCGGGGAGCCGCCGGTCGAGATCGGCCGCCCCGATCGCCGCCGCCTCCAGGGTGAGCGCCGCGACCGGCCGGAGCGCGCGGCCGGCGATCCACCAGCCGCCAAGCAGCGAGAGCATCCCGGCGCCCAGCCCCACGACCAGCAGCACGAGGGCCAGGCTGGCCTGTGCGCGCTGGATCGGCAGCAGGCTGCTGCCCGCCGCCACCACGCCTCCGCCCGGCGCGCTCACGGCGCGCAGCAGGTACGTGACCCCGGCCTGCCGGACTTCCCGGGCGGTGCCCGCCGCCGGCATGGGGAGCCCGGCAGGTGCGTCGGTGGTGGCGTCCACCAGGTGCCCGGTCCCATCGACGATCACGGTGAAGACGCCGGGCGCCGTCGCGTTGCTCTGCTGGAGCCCGACCTGGCCCGCGTTCTCGAGCGAGGTCGCCACGTCGGCCGCGCGGGTCTGGAGGGTCTGGTCGAGCGAGGTCCGCAGCATCGCGCCGAGCTGCCACCAGACGACGAACCCGGCAAGCGCCAGGGTCACCCCGATCGCGCCCGCGTAGCTGAGGGTCAGGCGGGTGCGGATGGTCACGCCGCTCCGTGCCCGGACGGGGCGGACGGCGGTGCCGGCGTCGACCGCCGCGGCTTCGACGGCGTCGACCGCGGCGGCTGCGCGGCCACGGGCGTGCGGAGCACGTAGCCGACGCCCCGGACGGTGTCCAGCGGGGGGCTCAGCGGGTGCTCCTGGAGGCGCACCCGAAGCGCCCGGATGTACACGTCGACGATGTTCGACGTCCCCTCGTAGGCCCAGTCCCAGACCCGCTCGATGATCGTCGTGCGAGAGACCACCTCGTCGGGGTGGTGCATCAGGAAATCGAGGAGGGCGAACTGGCGCGACGAGAGTGGCACGTCGCTACCCGCGACCGTCACCCGGTGGGCCGCCGGGTCGAGCTCGAGCGCGCCAACCGTCAGCACGGTGGGTCGTTCGCTGGGCCCGCGCCGTGCCAGGGCACGCAGCCGTGCCAGCAGCTCGACGAACGCGAACGGCTTCACGAGGTAGTCGTCGGCCCCCACGTCCAGCCCGCGCACCCGGTCCTCGACCGCATCGCGGGCGGTCAGCATCAGCACCGGCGTCCAGTTGCCGGCCGCGCGCAGCTCGGCGCAGAACGCGAAGCCATCGCCATCGGGCAGCATGACGTCGAGGATGAGGGCGTCGTACGCGCCCTCGGTGGCGTGCCAGCGGGCGTCCTCGATCGTCGCCGCGGCGTCCACCGCGTGGCCGTCGCCCCGAAGACCGCGCTGCAGCAGGCCGCTCAGCCGCACGTCGTCCTCGAGGAGCAGGAGCTTCAACGGCGGCCCCTGGTCACGACGCCGGCGGCCCGCCGCCGGCGGCTGGTGGTGCTGGTCTGGTCCATCGTGTGCTCATTGTGGGGACACAGGATGAACGTTCGATGAATCCCCGGCATGGCGGGATTCACGGTCGCCTCATGGAGCGTCTGCCAGGCTCGTCACAGCGATCGGGCAGCGGGCTCGATCCTCGAACAGGAGCCATCACCATGATGCTCGCACGTCTGCGCGGCGCTTCCATCGGCGCAATGGCCGTGC
>JAJYJR010000640.1 GCA_021789355.1 Chloroflexota bacterium
CCGTGCCTGCCGGCGGCCCGTCCGAACCCACATACGGGTCCCCCCGTGAGAGTTGCGCAACCTCAAGTGCGGCTGGGGCACGCACGGCGACAGGACCTGGCCGCCCCTGTGCGGCTGGGGCACGCACGACGACAGGACCTGGCCGCCCCTGTGCGGCTGCGACCACGCACGGCGACAGGACCTGGCCGCCCGCCAGGCCGGGCCGATCGGCCGGCCGACCGATCGATCGGCTGCCTGACCTGTCGAGGCCCGGACCTGTCGGGGCAGGTCGATCACGCCGATCGAGGGCCCCGGCACGACGAAGCCCTTGCATTCGGCCGCCGACGTGGCACGCTGCGGGGGTCGCGTCAGCCGTCCGATCCGGAGGCGTCCGATGGCCAGCAACCTGCCGCCGCCCGGCGGCATCCGCCCCAACACCCTTCGGGACCAGGTGCCGCCGAACACGTTCCGTGCCGCCGGTCCGCGTCCGCCGGGCGCCGGAGGCATGGGACCGGGCGGCGGACCGGGAGCGCCGCCCAGCGGATGGCGCGGCCGCGCGCGGAGCCGCCGCGCGGCGATGGGCGGGTTCCCGGCGGGGATGAGCGCGGCACCGAGCGGAGGCCGACCGGGCACCGGGTCGGCACGCAGGGCGCCGCGCACGATGCCCCTCTGGGTCTACCTCCTCGTGTTCTGCATCGCGCTCGTCCTGGTGATGTACCTGACGGGCACGGGACCGTGACCCTGCGGGCCCCCGGGCGCCATACGCCCGAGCGCCGCGCCCGAGGATCCCGGCACTCAACCATCGCACCGCCACCACGGAGGGGATGAGCATGGCGACCGGACCGCTGGACGCGGACTGGCAGCGCTACGGGCGCGCGCTGCACGGGGCGATGACGGAGGTCCTCGCGGAGCTGCCCGAGGAGGTCCGTCCCCATGCGCTCGAGACGGCCGACTACTGGCTGAGCGTCGGGCTGACGATCGGGCTCGAGCATCCGCACCAGGCCCAGCGGTTGCTGGAGGTCATCGAGGCCGAGGAGATCGAACGCGCCGGGCTGACGGACGACGCGGCGGACTTCCTCGCGGATGCGCTCGGATGAGGCGGCGCGGCCTGGTATCCGAGCTGTACCGAACGGCGCGGCTGGCGAACGACGTGTCCACGCTCGCCTCCGGCAACCCGCATCGGATCGCGCGGCGCGCCCGCAACCGGATCGTCGGCCGCGCTCTCGCCCGTGGCGGGTTCTGGCGCCTGCTCTGGGGCCACTGAACCGGGGACGATTGCCCCCGGGTGCCGAGCCTGACGGCGACCGCACCGGCCGTCGCCGTCACCGTGAGGGTCGCAAGTCCGGGCGAGCGCGCCCCCTTCAGGCCAGACGCCGCCTCAGCGCAGACGCCGCCTGACGACCAGGAGGAGCGCCAGGGCCAGCGGAACGAGCCCGAAGAGCCAGCCCTCCGGCGTGATCGAGCCCGCGAGGACGGTGAAGATCAGGAGGACGGGGAGGAACGAGAGGATGAACCCCTCCCACGTCTGCGGATGCCGGCCGCCGAGCGGTCCCTGCCAGGACCACGAACGGTCCGCGGCCGCACGCTGAGGGCCCGGACCGGGCTCGCCCGCGACCCCCGTCGTGCGCTGCGCCGCGTCGGCGTCGGTCACGCCCTGCCCGACCTCGCCCGCATCGTCCTCCGGCTGCAACGCCCGGATCTCGTCGGACGACAGGCGGAGCGTCACCGCGGCCGTGGTCATCTCGGCGAGGTCGTCGGCCCCGACGAACACGGCGCGGCCGGTCTCGTCGAGACGAACCGCGAATCCGCGGAAGATGTCGGCCTCGTCCGACCCCCGCACCTCCCACACCCGACCGACGAACGTGTCGTCGCTCGCGATGACGGGCATGCCCCGAGCGACCGCGCGCCAGGAGATGGGATCCGGGCTGTCGGCGAAGCTCACTTCGGCCTCCGCGCTGATCGCGGCCGACCTGCCTTCCGCGTGGTCGACCGTGCCGGCGTCACGCTACACCCGGAGGCGCCGGAGGCCCTGCGGAAGGGTCCGGTGCCTGCGGGAGCGTGGCCCGCGAGTGCACGCGAGCGGGTCCGTTCGTCTGCGCGGGAGGGTCGCCCCGGCGAGTCCGATCGTCCGCCCTACCGGCCCGCGAGCGCGGCCACCAGCGGCGCCATCGACTCCATCGCGTTCCCGGGGATCGCGTAGTAACTGATCCCGAGCCGGTCGCGTCGGCGGAGCAGCCGATCGCGCAGCTGCCCCAGCGTCCCGTACAGCACGTACGGCGTGTCGACGACCGCGGTCGCAGCCGACTTGCCGGCGTTCACGAGCGAGGCGAGGAGCGGGCTGCCGCTTCCGACCAGCCCGGCGTCGCCGACGATCACGTTCAGCTCCAGCTGCTCGAACCGCTCACCGGCGGCCTCCCGGACGATCGCGATCTTGCGCGCCGTCTCCCGCTCGGTCGCCTGACGCAGCATCGGCCGTCCGCGCGGGTCGAACTGCGGCTGCAGGGCGACGATGTCGGCCTCGCGCGCGGCGAGCCGCAGCATGCGCGGACCCCCGCCGCCCACCAGGATCGGCGGCCGCGGACGCTCGGCCGCGGATGCCCCGGCCCTCGCCCTCGCCCCGGCCAGCCGGTAGTGAGGCCCGTCGTGGTCGACGGTCTCGCCCGCGAGCAGGCGCCTCACCAGCGGCAGCGCCTCGGCCAGCCGGTCGATCCGCCGCCCGGGCGCCTCGTACGGCATCCCGAGCGTGCGGTAGTCCGACACGTTCCACCCGGCCCCGATCCCGAGCTCGAACCGCCCGCCGGAGAGCGCGGCCAGGGTGGCGGCCTCGCGGGCGAGCACGAGGGGATGGCGGTAGTCGTTGGCGAAGACGTAGCTGCCGACGTGGAGTCGGGTGGTCGCCATCGCGGCCGCAGTGAGCGCCGCGACCGGGGAGAGCTGGTCGCCCAAGTGATCGGGCATGAGGAGCACGGCGTAGCCCAGTTCCTCGGCTCGCCGGGCCTGCGCGGCCCACGCATCGCCCGACGGCGCCGATCTCACCATGACGCCGAACCGGAAGGGGTGCATGCACGCACGGTAGCGCCGGTGGGAGCGGCGCGTGCATCACGGGGCGCGGACCATCAGCGGCCGCGTGCCCGCGCTCCGGGGACGCGAGGCAGCGCGCGTCCGCGCGCCCCGATCTCCCCGGACGCAAGGCATCGCGCGTCCGCGCGCCCCGATCTCCCCGGACGCGAGGCAGCGCGCGCCCTATCGAGCCCGTCCTGCCTCGTCCAGCGCGGCGATGTAGGCGGCCTCGTCGCGCGCCTCACCCGAGGGGTTGTGCACGGCGAAGCGGATCACGCCGTCAGCGTCGATCAGGAACGATCCCCGCTCCGCCTGCCCGTCCCGCTCGTTCCACACCCCGTAGAGCCGCGCGACGCGTCCCGTCGGCCACCGATCGGACAGGAACGTGTTCGGGTAGCCCTGGTCGCGGCGCCAGGCCCGCAGCGCGTACGTGGAGTCGACGCTGATCCCGAGCACGACCGCGTCGCGCCGCTCGTACGCGCGGAAGTCGTCGCGGATGGCGCACAGCTCGGCGGTGCACGTGGTGCTGAACGCGGCCGGGAAGAAGACGAGCAGCACCGGCTTGCCGCGCAGATAGCTCAGCGTGACCTGCTGCTTGTCCTGGTCCGGGAGCGTGAAATCCGGCGCGAGGTCACCGATCCATGGCATGGCGTCCTCCCTGGCGGTGCGCTCGCCTGCCCCGTCGCCCGTCTCGCCCGTCTCGCTCGGCGAAGATCCGGTGGAAATCCGGCGATGATCCGGCGAAGATGCGGCGAAGATGCGGCGAAGATGCGGCGGAGATGCGGCGAGCCGCCACTCGGTCCGGCAAGCGTAGCGCGTCGGAGCGTGTACGCCGCAGCGGACTGAGGGCGTCGCGGCCGCACGGGCAGCCATCGCCGCCGGCGGCGATGTCGTGGCCATGTCGAGGGTGGTCGCCGTTGAGAGACCGCGGCCGCGATCCGGGCCGATCGCCGAGTCGATGTCCTCGCCGCGAT
>JAJYJR010000641.1 GCA_021789355.1 Chloroflexota bacterium
CGAAACCAATAGGCGTTTGGCGGAGCCGCAGGCAAGCGGACGCGCCGCCCGAGGGGTCGTGCGGCTCAGCCAAACGTCGGGTTGAACGAAGCCGCGGCACGGGCCCTGCTAATGGGCATCTCGGGCGTGGCTGATGCTCGCGACGGGGCATGCGCAGGTGAGCGCGGCCATGGGCAAGCGGCAGAGGAAGCGGCCGGTGAGGCCTCGTGGCGCCTGCCCGAAGCTGGCGAGGCTTGCGGCGTGCAGAGGCCTCCCGACGCGGCGAAGCCGGCGGGCGAGGATGGCTGTGGTGTCGAGGCGGGTCATGGTCTACGAGGTGTCGTCCGGGGCCTTGCGGGTCAGTAGCGTCGAGACCATCGTCCCGCCGGCGCATGCCGGGCAGCGGTTCAGGTCGATGCCAGTGAGACGCTTGAGCCGCGCCCGCCAGTCCTCGAGTGGCGCGGGCACCGGCGGATGGGTGGCCAGCAGCACCGCGGCGAGCGCGGCGATCACCACCGGGATCTCGGGCCGCTCGGCCTCGAGCAGGCGCCGCGCGACCTCGAGCTTGGTGGTGGCGTTGCCCGAGGCCATCAGGCCGTAGTGGCGAATCTTCACGAAGCCGTCGGGCAGGACGTGCTGCAGGAAGCGGTGGATGAATACGTCGGGCGCGAGGGTCGCGGTGGCCTTGCCGCGGGTGCGGAAGTGGACGCCCTCGTCGGTGAGCGCGAGCAGGCGCTGGTTGGACAGCCCAACACGGTGCGTGTAGCGGCCCAGGTAACGGAAGACCTGCTCGGGCCCGGCAAAGGGCTTCTTGCAGTAGGCGACCCACCCCGTCTTGTAGAGCCGGTCCTTGAGCTGGGCGAAGGCCTTGGGGACTTTCAGCTCGTCGGACAGCTCGAGGTCGCCCGCCTGCTGGGCGGCGACGAGCGAGGCCATCAGCTTGCCGCGGAAGAGCTTGCCCAGGACCTTCGCCGGGAAGAGGTAGTCCTGGCACGCGTGCACCCAGCGGTCGCCGCCTTCGTGCAGGCCGCCGCCGGTGACGATGCAGTGCAGGTGCGCGTGGAAGCGCAGGTCACGCGTCCAGGTGTGCAGCACGCAGGTGACGCCGAGCTGGGCGCCGAGCCGCTTGGGGTCGGCGCCCAGCTCGAGCAGCGTCTGGCTGCCGGCCGCGAAGAGCAGGCGGAAGAAGAGTTCGCGGTTGCGCAGGACGAGGCCGTTGAGCAGGTCGTCGGGGACGGTGAAGACCACGTGGAAGTAGCCCGTGGGCAACAGCCGCTCCAGGCGGTTCTCGATCCACTTGGCCTGCGAGAGGCTCTGGCAGGTCGGGCAGTGGCGGTTGCGACAGGAGCCGTAGAAGACCTCGCTGTGCCCGCAGCGGTCGCACACCTCCACCCGCCCGCCCAGGACCGGAGTCCGGCAGATCTCGATGGCTCTCATCGCCTTGCGCTGCGGCTCGCTCAGCGCATGGCTCCCTCGGTAGGCCTCGCCGTGGACCCGAAAGATTTCGGCGACCGTCAGGCGAGGCCGCCCCGCCCCGGTGCCGGGCGGGGAACGGCCTGCGCAGTCCACGCGCTACCGACGCGGGCCGACCCGCGGGACGTGGATCTTGTCCAGCGGGCTCTTCACGCTGCCGATGTGCCGCGCGCTCACCTGCGTGTAGCGCGCCGTGGTGCGGATCGAGGCGTGCCCCAGCAGCACCTGGATCACCCGGATGTCCGCGCCGTCCTCGAGCAGGTGGGTCGCGAACGAGTGCCGCAACAGATGCGGCGTGACCCGCTTCTTGATCCCCGCCTTCTTCGCCGCGGCCGCCAGCGCCTTCTCCGCCGCGCTGGGCGAGAGCGGCGTGCCCTTCTTGCGACCGGGGAACAGCCACCCGCCCTGCGGCCGGACCGTCTTCCAGTACGCCCGCAACACCAGGAGCAGCTGCTCGCTGAGCATCACGAAGCGGTCCTTCTTCCCCTTGCCCAACCGCACGTGGATCAGCATCCGCTCGCTGTCGATGTCTCCTGGCTGCAGCCGGCAGGTCTCGCTGATGCGCAGCCCCCCGGCGTACGCGGTCATCGCCACCATCGCCGGGATCGGATGAGCCACGCCCGCCGCCAAGAGCCGCTCCACCTCCGAGAGGCTCAGGATGTCCGGCTTCTTGTGAGGGACTTTCGGCCACGGGATCTTCTCGACCACCTCCTTGCGGTCCAGCGTCACGCCGTAGAGGAACTTCAACCCGGCGATGTGCATCTTGAGCTTCTCGGGGCTCGCTCCGCAGTCCAGCAGGTGACCGAGGTACTCCTTGATCTCCTCCAGGCCCATCTCCCTCGGCGACACCATGTGGTAGCCGGAGAAGAGCGTGCAGCAGCGCAGGTACTGCTCCCGCGTCCCCTCCGCCAGGTTCTTGATCGCCAGGTCCCGCGCCATCCTCTGGTACAGTTCGCCCATCACGTTGCTCCTTGTGGTTGGTTGTTGCCGGGCGCCGGATCTCCTCCGGCGCCCGGTTCCACAAGGCTCGATGGGAATTGCTCGACGACCGAGGAAACGTCCCTCCTCAAAGTCGTCGGACCGCCTCAGTCAGCTGCCGCGAAGCGGCTTCGTTCAACCTGCTCCCGGGCCTTGAACCAGTTGAGGATCAGGGCGCGGTGGGAGCGCAGGCTGCGGGCGATCTTCTTCATCGGCTCGAGGCGCGAGCGCATGACCTTGGTGCACCAGCGGTCGAGGAAGCTGCCGGCCCAGAACGGCGAGACGTACTCCCAGAACTGCTGGAACTCCTCGCGCAGCAGGTGGGCGCGCACGGCGCGCAGGTTGTAGCGCACCAGCTCGGCGAGCTTGGTCTCCTGGCCCGCCGTGCGGTTCTCGGGGCGCTTGAGCAGCGTCCAGCGAGCGCCCTTGAGGACCTCGCCCAGGCCCTTGGCCTTGAGGTCCTTCACCTCGCGGCGGTGGACCTCGTCGATCTCCTTGTTCATGTTGGCCATGATGTGGAAGCGGTCGAGGACGTTCAGCGCCTGGGCGGCCTTCTTGGCGATGACCTTCAGGTAGGGCTGCCACATGTCGCTGCAGACGAACCGCAGCGCCTTGGCGCGCTCGCGCCCGAACTCGCGGAAGAAGCGCAGCAGGGTCTTCACCTTGCGGTCCTGGCCGAGCCAGAGCAGCCGGATGCAACCCTCGTCGATCTGGTAGACGACGGTGAGGAACTTGCCCTTGAGCCAGTGAACCTCGTCCACGCCGATGGAGGTGATGCCGTCGAGGCTGCGGTGCGCCAGGCCCCACTCGACGACCATCTGCACCGAGCGGAAGACGCTCTCCCAGCTGGTGTGGAACGCCTTGGCCACGTCGTTCCAGCTCATGCGCTTGGCCCAGGCCGCCAGGAAGTAGGCGTAGGCCTTGGTCAGGGAGCTCTTCCCGGTGGCCCAGGGGACGGTCTCGACCTTGACGCCGCAGCGCGGGCAGTTGACGCGGCGCATCGCGTAGTAGAGGAAGACGACGATGCCCCACAGCGGGATGAACTCGAAGCGCCGCTCGTCGAGGGTGTCGTAGCCCGGCGCCTTCTGGTTGCAGCCCGAGCAGACGGCCTTGGAGCCGCGACGCGGCTTCACCGTCACGTGGAGCGTCGGCCGGTGAGTCCCGGTGAGCTTGAAGCCCGAGTAGACGAAGCCGGGGTGGCGGTAGACGCGGTTCAGGATAGTCTTGAGGTGCATCCTGCCTTTCGCTTGAAGACGGTTGGCTCGCACCTCCCATCTTCCCAGCGCAGAGCGCAGGATGCTTCTTTCTGTCCCACCATTCTTCGCCGCCGGCCGGCCCCTCAAGCGGAGCGGGGGCCGGACGCCGGCGATTGCACTCACGCCGGGACGAGCACCCTCCCGGTCGTCGAGGAGGAGCGGCGGACGGCGTGCCAGCGCAGTTTGCTGGCGCGGCGTTCGCCAAGCGACGAGCGAGGCTCCCAATGCACATGGCACCGCCCCGCGCGGTACTCCAAAGAATGCCAACACCGCTCAAATCAAGCGGTCAGACGCCCACAGGTTTTGCTGAAGACCCGGAATTC
>JAJYJR010000642.1 GCA_021789355.1 Chloroflexota bacterium
GCGCGAAGAGGAGCCGTTCGGCCGCCTGGCCCGCCAGCCCCACCGCGATGAGATCGAGCACCTGGCCGTCGGACTGGCCGCTGGATCGGGGACGGTCCTCCTCCTCGAGCTCGGTGAACGCGCCCCCGCTGACCGGATCGAGGGCGATCTGGCCGAGCGGCAGCCCAAAGAGGGCGCTGGCCAAGGCATGGCCGGCCTCATGGCCTGCGGCGCTGCGTCGTTCGCGCGCGTCGAGGGGCTGCCGCCGGTCCGACACGTACCCCCGGCGCTGGATCGCCTCGATGGTGTGGGGCCAGTCGGCCCCCACCGGGAGCGGCCGGCCGCTGACTTCCGAGCCGCGGGCCGGCGCGTCCGCGGGCGCGGCGTCGGCATCAGCGAGCGTCAGGGCCAGGGCGTCGTCGAGGATCTGGCGTACCTCCGCGCCGCTGGTGCGCGGCCCCAGCATCTCGGCCGCCTTCGCCCAGTCCATCGGGCCCGCGAAGCGTCGGCCGGCCGCGAAGTGGCGGAACAGCTGTTCGCGCTCGGTCCGGGTGGGGTAGGTGGTCTCGATGTGCCAGCCCGTGCGCCCGCTGCGGGTGACGGCATGGTCGAGTTCGGCGGGCGTCGTATTGCTGGTAAATAGCCAGAGGAGGTTCGGGGTGGCACGCAGACCGTCGAGCACGGCCAGGAGTGCGTAGAGCGCCTGGCGTGACGCGGGCGTGTGGGCCCAATAGCCCCGCGCCATGGCGATGGCGTCCACCTCGTCGACGAACACCACCGCGATCCCGGCGTCCGTCGCTCGGGCGGCGAAGTGGTCGCGCAGCGCGTACAGGCGCGCCGCGGTGAGGTCCCCGCCGCTCAACTCAAAGAAGGGCACCGCACGCTCGGTGCCTTCGGCCAGCGCCGAGGCCACCACCCGCGCGAGGGTGGTCTTGCCGGTGCCGGCCGGACCGTAGAAGAGGATCGCCCGGGGGAGTTCACCGCCCGCCTCCCGGATCAGCTCGGGATGGCGCAGCCGCGCGATCAAGGACTGGACTTCCCGCTTGGCCGCCGTCAAGCCCACCACGTCGTCGAGCGTGGCCCCCGAGACGGTGATCCGCCGTTCGGCCAGCCACAGGGCCATGGCCTGATCGCCGGTGCGCGGGCGCGCCGCAGGAACGCTCGTGAGGGTGGCGATGGGGGAGGGGCTGGCGGTGGTGTCGGCGGCCGCAGTCGAGGAACGGGCCATACACGTACACAACCACGGCAATCCGGACCCGCGCAATGGATTCGCCGGGTGAATGGGACTATCGGGCTACGACCCCATCGGGGGCCGGCGCATCGGGGGCCGGCGCGTCGGGGGCCGATTGCGCCTGGGGGTGCATGCCCGCAGGTCGGGGTGCATCCCCTGGAGACGCCCCCACTTGACGACTGCTCCTCCCCACCGAAGATGCCCGGTCGCCGTTGCGCGACCCGTGGGCCGGCGGACGGCGGCCAAGGGAGCAGGATGGAGATGTCCCACGCCACCACGCCACCGACGCGCTGCATCGGGGTCGTCATCAGCTGGTCGCGCAACCGCTACACCCGAGGCTGGTACGAGTCCGCGCCCCCGCGGCAGTGCTCAAAGGCAGCGGCGCCCGGAGAGCGGACGTGCGCCTGGCACCGCGGAACAAGGCAGACCATCGAGCACGTCCCGCTCGCGCGAGCGTGAGTGCGGCAGCAAGTGGACCTCCAGTCCGGCAGGAGGTGTGGGTGCTGGTGACTTCAACGGACCCATTCTGACGTTCGATCTCGCACGGATCGTGCACGAAACGAAGTCAACCTCTGCCAACACCTCCTGCCGGAGCGGGTGGACCTGGTCTACTGGTCGAACGAACACCTCCTGCTTGGGGGCCGACCGATCGATTGGAGGCCTTGGGCCCTTGACAACCGTCATAGGCGCGATCTACAACGATCAGCGATGTATCGGGTATCGTAGTAGAGAGCGGACATGGCAGTGGACTCCTTCGCGACGCTCGGTCGGTTCGAGGAGCCGTCGCTCCTCGTTCTCATCTCGCTGGGCAACGGGCCCAAGCACGGCTACGCGATCCAGGCCGACGTGAAGTCGTTCGCCGGCGTCGTCCTGGGCCCCGGCACCCTCTATGCCGTCCTGCCGCGTCTCGAACGGCTCGGCTTGATCGAGCCGTTGCAGGCGCAGGAACGCCGCCGGCCGTATCGGCTCACCGGGGTCGGAGCGGAGGCGCTGCGGGCCGAGCTCGCTCGGGTGCAGGCGATCACGGCCACCGGCGTCGAGCGCCTGGGTGCGCGGCCATGATCCGGGCGCTCACGGGGCTGTATCCGCGCGGCTGGCGGACCCGTTACGGCGAGGAGTTCGAGGCGTTCCTCGAGACGCAGCGCCTGACGCCGATGATGGTCATCGACATCGTGCTCGGAGCGCTCGACGCGCGCCTGCATGGCGACCGAGCGATCTCGGACGCCGCGCTGCCGTGGCGCACGCCCCGCGGCCTGGCCGTCGCCTTGGCGAGCCTCGTCATGCTGGACGTGGCGCTGCGGGTCTTCTGGCTCTCCGGATACCTGTCCTCCACCGTCTATGGCTTCTCGGCCACGGAACCCCTCGAGTGGTTCGCATACTTCCCGGCTGTGCTCTTCCCGCTGGCCGTGATCGGACCCCGCGCATCCGGTCGCGGTCCGACGCCGGTCGTCCTGGTGGCCGCACTCCTGCTCGCAGTCTCAGAGGTCCTCGGGGCCCTCTCCGATGCCACCTCGTGGGCATCTCTGAAGGATCAGTTGACCTTCTGGTGGACGCTCGTGCAACCGCTGGCGGGCACGGCCGGTCAAGACCTCATGGCGCTCGGTCTCGCGGTGCTGGCGTTCGGCCTGTCCCGCCTCTGGCCCCGCCGCCGCGATGCCAGCGCTCGGAGGTTGGGTGTGGGTCTCTTGAGCGTGACCCTCCTCGTGCCCGTCGTCATTGACGTGCTCCACCCCGCCGCCCCCGCGTTGACCCTGGATGTGGTCGTGTTCTGGCTCCCTAGTGTCACGCTGCCGGCGGCATACCTCGCGTGGGTATGCCTGACGTCGGTGCCGCAGGACTCACGCGTCGCCCGCCTCGCGGCACTCGGCGCCGTCCTCGTCTACGTGAGCCTCCTGCTGAGCCAGCTCTATCGGCTCGTCCCGGACGGGTTCGGTCTCCTGTCGGGCGGCAACTTCCGCTGGGATGTCCGCGCACTCATCTCTGGCGTCGGGTTCCTGGCCCTCGGGGCGGCCCTCGCGGCCGAACACCGTGCCCCGATCAGGGATTGGATGCTGCCGGCTCGGCATGGGTCCTCGATCCTCGACCTGAAGCGCGAGCGGCGCTGACCTCCGTCCCCGACCCAGATCCGCGGTGCTATGCGGCAACAGCGCCGCCTCGAGCGTTTGGATCCGTTTCGGCCGTCCGGGCTGCCGCGCGCAGCCGAGGACTTACGTCAAACAATAGGTCCACCCAGTCCGGCAGGAGGTGTGGGTGCTGGTGACTTCAACGGACCCATTCTGACGTTCGATCTCGCACGGATCGTGCACGAAACGAAGTCAACCTCTGCCAACACCTCCTGCCGGAGCGGAGGTCCACGTGCTGCCGCACTCACGCCAGCGTGAGACCCGCACCGGGCCGCGGCCATCGCGTGACATTGGCTCAGGCTCGCAGAGTCGGATCGCGGGGTTCCGCCTCCGAGCGGACGACCCTCTGGAGCCAAGTAGGGGTGGAGGCTCCATCCTCCGCCCCTCGTGCTTTGCGGCAGCATCCCCCGAGCTTGACACCGTGCCCGAACTTCCGACACTCCCAGCGGCCAAGGCCATCGATCCGGCGCGGTTGCGCCTTCGCTCCGCGCGGCCTGTCCCTTGAGGGGATGCGTCGGATCGGTGGTCCGCGGCTCTCCCCCCGCGACGAGGCCCGACCTGCCGCCGTGCTCCCGGATCAGCGTCGGGCCTCTTCGTGTGCCAGAGCTTGACAGCGCGGCGTCTGCGCCGACCCTCCGGGCGGGTCCCATCCGCGCAGCGTGTGGGTGGGCCGAAC
>JAJYJR010000035.1 GCA_021789355.1 Chloroflexota bacterium
ATGCGAGTGATAGCGTGAAACGGACCCACCCAGGGGGCGCAACGATCGGGTAAAGCAGGACCACCTTGACCCTCTCACCATCCAGTACGGTGCCGGTGATTGAAGCCGCAGCCGCCCTGGAGGAAAGGTTGATCAAGGTGGTCGACATCGAGCGTATCCGGTACGCCCACTTCCGGGAAGGGTCGAGCATCCGCGAGCTCGCTCGGACCCTGCATCACAGCCGGACGACGATCCGGCGCGCCCTCGACGATCCGGGTCCCTGGACGTACCGCCGATCGCGCCGCCGGCCGGCGCCCGTGATGGACGCGGTGGCCCCACTGATCGAGCGCTGGCTGGAGGCCGACGAGACGGTCCATCGCAAGCAGCGCCACACCGCCCGGCGGATCTGGCAACGCCTGCGCGACGAGCACGGCTTCGCGGGCGGCGAGCCGACCGTCCGGGCGTGGGTCCGCGCCCACCGCCGGGCGAGCCTGCGCGGGGTGACGATCCCGCTCGCCCATGACCCGGGGGCCGAGGCCCAGGCCGACTTCGGCGAGGCGCGGGTCCTGCTCGCCGGGGTCGAGACCACGGTCAAGCTGTTCTGTGCGCGCCTGGCCCATTCGACCCGCGACGTCGTGGTGGCCTATGCGGCCCAGAACCGGGCGGCCTGGTTCGACGGCCACATCCGGGCCTTCGAGACGTGGGGCGGGGCGCCGGCCGAGATCTGGTATGACAACCCCTCGGGGCTCGGCTCGTTCCGCCGTGGCACGTTCCACCCGGCTCCCGAGTTCCTCGCCCTGCAGAGCGCCTATCGCTTCCGCTCGCACCACTGCACCCCCGGCGAGGGCCACGAGAAGGGCCTCGTGGAGGGACTCGTCGGCTATGCGCGGCGGACGTACCTCGTGCCGGTCCCCGAGGTCGCCTCGCTCGACGAACTCAATGCGCTCCTCGTCCGGGCCACCGCGGCCGAGGAACGACGGCGCCGGGCGGGCCAGCACGAGACCGTCGGGGAACGCTTCGCCGCCGAGCGGCCTCTGCTCGCCTCGCTCCCGGCCCGGCCGTTCCTGCCCTGCACCCGGCACCCGGTGCGGGCCTCGTCCCAGGCCCTGGTCGCCTTCGAGGGCAGCCGCTATTCCGTGCCGGTCCGCCACGCGGGGGCCGCCCTCTGGGTCCGGGCGTACGCCGCGACCGTCGAGGTCTGGAGCGCCACCGTGATGGTGGCGAGCCATCCGCGGGCCACCCGCAAGGGCACCCTCGCCACCGACTTCTGGCACTACCTGCCGGCCCTCGTGCGCAAGCCCGGCGCCTTCGCCAACGCGATCCCCGTCCGCTCGACGACCTTCCCGCCCGAGCCGGCGGCCCTCCTCGCGGCGCTCGAGGCGGCCCACGTCGACGATCGAAGGGTTGCCCACCGGGAGTTTCTCGCGATCTGCTCGGCCGGCAGCGAGGTCGAACCCGTCCGCTGGCGAGCGGCCTGTGCGACCGCGCTCGCCCGGCGCGAGATCTCCGCCGCGGGGGTCCGGGCGGCCCTCGCCGGAGCGCTCCCGGCCGCCGCCCCGGTTGGGCTGCCGGAGCCCCTGGCGGCCGTCCACGTCCCCGCCGGCGATGTCGGCCAATACAGCCGTCTCCTTGGAGCCGGAAGGTGAGCGCGCTCGTGCCAGAGCTCTTGGTGCGGGCCCACGGCAAGCGCTTGAAGCTGCCGGTCGTCGCCGGTCAGGCGACACACTTCGCCACCGAGGCGGCGTTGGCCGGCCACGGACCGCTCGAGTTCCTCGCGGCGCTCCTCTCGGCCGAGGTCGCGCAGCGCGATGCGAACGTCGAGCGGAGCCGGATCGCCGCGGCCCGCTTCCCCGAGCTCAAGGAGCTGTCCGACTTCGACTTCGGGGCGATCAGCTCGCTCAACGCGCCGCTCGTCGCCGAGCTTGCCCGAGGCGCCTATCTCGAGCGGCGCGAGACGATCCTCGCCGTGGGTCCCCCGGGCACCGGGAAGACGCACGTCGCGACCGCCCTCGGCTTGGCCGCCTGTCGGCTCGGCAAGCGGGTCCGCTTCGTGACGGTGGCGGGCCTCGTCACCGAGCTCGCCGAGGCGCAGGCCGAGCATCGCCTCTCCCGCCTGGAGGCTTCGCTCGACCGGCTCGACCTCTTGATCTGCGATGAGCTCGGGTTCGTCCGTCTCGACCCCGACCAGGCGCAACTTCTCTTCACGCTCCTGGCCCACCGCTATACGAGGGGCGCGCTGATCGTGACCTCCAATCTCGAGTTCGCCGACTGGACCGCCGTCTTCGCCGGTGACGAGCGTCTGACCGCGGCGCTCCTCGATCGGCTCACCCACCGCTGCCATCTGCTCGAGTTCCGCGGCTCGTCCTACCGCTTCCGCCAGAGCCTCGCCGCTCGCGAGATTGGCCACGACGCGGTCACCGCCAACCTCCCCGCCACCTGACCAGAGGAGGGTCGCCAGCGCTCATCAGACCCAGGTCCACTCCATCGTCGGGTGGTCCTGCATTACACGATCACGGTGGTCCTGTTTTGGCTTGACATTCGCACCCGTAGGCGGAGAGGGCGGCTTCGTAGCCGCGCCGCCGTTCCTGAGTGGTGCTGAAGCGACTGGGTCCCGCGAGGTGCGCGATGCGCCGATGACCCAAAGCGAGCAAGTGACTTGTGATGCGAAAGGCCCCGCCCGCGTTGTCTGGCACAACGGCCGCGGCGCGCACCTGGGCCATGCTACTGGTCAGACGGGCCGCCTCGAATCCGGCGCTGACGTGCACTTGTCAGACAGCCGTGGGCCGAACGAGCATCAACGACGAGCTGGCGGATGCTCGGCGAGCGCCGTTCGGGCAGCGCGCTGCCCGAACACAAGTGCCATCGACAATCCGCCTCCATAACCCATGTGGTACAGGCCGCCAGCGTCGGCCCCGGCGGCGTACAGCCCGGCGACGGGCCGGCCGTCACGATCCAGCACGCGGGTGTCGGCGTCGACCCGGATCCCACCGTAGGTGAACGTCAAGGCAGCTTGGACCTCAATCGCGTGGAAGGGCGGAACGACTAGGGGGGCCGGCTGCCTCGGCAGCGGTGCGTCGACGACGACCGACGCGCCGGAGGCCGCGGCGTGATACGAGTCGAGCGTCATCCGCAGCGTAGACTCGGGGACTCCCCATTTCGCCACCCCGTCGATCAGTGCGTGCACGGAGTCGGCTGCCAGGTAGTTCGCCCCGGCCTCGGCGGCGGCCGCGAAGCGGTCCACCACTTCGCCATGCGGGTAGGGCGCGGTGACCACGTATCGCTGTCGGGTCTCATCGTCCGCGAGCAGAACCGCCCGCCCGCCAGGTTGCCGGATGATGGCCTGGTTGTTGTACTCGTCGCCCATCGATTCGTCGATGAAGCGGCGACCGTTGCGGTTGACCAGGATGCAGTGGATGCTGTGGTACTGGGTGAGCGGCAGAAAGTGACGCTCGCCCCAATCTCGGATCGGGTACGAGACGAGGTGACCGTAGTACGACGAGAGCGATCGGCTTGCGCCGCCACCCACTGCCTGGGCCATACGGAACCCGTCTCCGACGCTGCCAGGGTTGGACCGAACGAGCACGTGGTCGGCGTTCGGTCCGACGAAGGCCGCAACCAGCGCAGGGTCGCCCTGAATGCCGCCACTTGCGAGCACGACCGCCGCCGACTCGATCTCGATCGGCCCGTCAGGGCCCACCACGCGGGCGCCGATCACGCGGCCATCTGATGCCGTAAGCAAGCGACGCACCGGGGTCCGGCGAACGACCCAGCCGCCGGCCGCTTCAACGTCCCGCACCCACCGGCTGAGGAGCCCCTGGATGTCGACCTGCCGTCCGATCCCGTGGCCGAAGTAGGGGCCGTCAATGAGTTCGCTTGCCTCGACGCCCTCCGCGCGCACCGACTCCAGGGCGTCGGGGAAATCGTCGGTCATCGCGCGCCCGAGCTCGGGGTCCCCGTCGGGAATCCGCGCGCGCAGCTCGCGGTAGCTCCGCGAGGCCCAGAGGATGCCCGCGGACATCGCCGCGGATCCGCCGATCTCGGGCTGCTTCTCCGCCACGCCCACGACCGCTCCCCGTCGCGCGGCCTCGGAAGCGGCAGCGAGCCCTGCCATGCCGCCGCCCACCACAAGCAGATCGACGCTCAGACTGTCCCCGCTCATCGGCGCGGCGCTCGAAATCGTCGGATCGTCATCCGTGCCTGCCTCCTGCGGGGCCGCCCGTCGTGCGTCCCCAGCTCCTGCCCAGTCCTCGGGGCCGCAGCGCACCGCCCGCCTCCAGCGCCTCAAAGCACCTCGAGGAAGCGCTCGCGGACGAGCCCCACCATGTCGTCAAGCGGCATCTGCCAGACGTCACGGTTGAAGATCTCCACTTCGATCGGACCGTCGTAGCCAGCCGCGTCGACGGCGTGCTTGAGGCGCCCGAGCTCGATCACGCCATCGCCCATCATGCCCCGGCTCATAAGCAGGTCCTGAGTCGGGACAAGCCAGTCTGACACGTGGAACCCCAGAATCCTGCCGGCCGCCCTCCGGATCTCGTCGTACACGGAAGGATCCCACCAGACGTGGTAGGCATCGACCACCACGCCCACAAGGTGCGCAGGGAACGCCTCCGCCATGCGGTTGGCCTGGGCGAGCGTAACGACGACGGATCTCTCGCCCGCGTACATCGGATGCAGAGGCTCGATCCCAAGTCTGACGCCCAGGCGTTCGGCGTCCGGCAGCAACGCCTCGATCCCCTCCACGACCTGTCGCCGTGCCGTTTCGAGATCACGATCGGCGGCCGGGCCGCAGACCAGCACCAGGAGGTCGGTCCCGAGTTCGGCCGCCTCCTCGAGCGCGAGCCGGTTGTCGGTAATGTGCGCGGCGCGCTCCGCCGCGGTCGCCCCCGGGAAGAACCCACCCCGGCAGAGGCTGGAGACCTTCAGCCCGGCGCTCTGGACGAGCGCGGCAGTCGGGCGCGTGCCAAGCTCTGCCACCTTGTGACGCCAGAGCGAGACATACCCGACGCCGTGGCCCGAGCACGCGCCGACGACGTCGGCCGTGCTGTACGGATCGGCGGTGATCTGGTTGAAACTCAGCCGGCCCGCCAACGCGCTCTGATCAGCCCGGACGGAAGCCACGGTGCCCGTGAGCACCTCCGCCCGCATCCGTGCCGCCTCGGCGCTCACGGGGTCAGCTCCGGGACGTCGATCCAGCGTCTCTCCCGCCACGAACGCTCCGCGAGCTCCGCCAACTGCACGCACTTGGCACCCTCTAGTAGGTCCCAGGGGAATTGCTCGTCGCACACGACGTGTTTGAGGAACAACTCCCATTGCACCTTGAAGCCGTTGTCGAACGTCCCGTTGTCTGGAACCTCCTGCCAACCGCCGCGGTAGTTGATCTCGCCAGGGAGATCCGGGTTCCACAGCGGACGAGGTGTGTTGGCTCGGTGCTGCGTGACGCAATCCCTCAGGCCGGCGACAGCGCTGCCGTCCGTCCCGTCCACCTGCAGCACAAACAGGTCGTCGCGGTAAACACGTGTGCACCACGCCGAGTTCATCTGCGCCACGATCCCGCCCTCAAGGAGGAACGTTCCGTAGGCGGCATCCTCCGCGGTCGCCTCGTACGGTCGTCCCGACTCATCAACTCGGCGGGGAATGTGCGTGGCACCCAAGCATGAAACAGCCCGGACGGGCGCGAACAACTGGTCGAGCACGTACCGCCAGTGCGAGAACATGTCGACTACGATCCCGCCGCCGTTCTCTCTACGGAAGTTCCAGGATGGGCGCTGGGGGGTCTGCCAGTCACCCTCGAAGACCCAGTAGCCGAACTCGCCGCGCACCGACAGAATGCGTCCGAAGAAGCCGGCATCGACCAGCCGCTTCAGCTTGAGCAACCCCGGGAGGAACAGTTTGTCCTGCACGACCCCGTGCTTGACGCCGGCCGCCTGCGCCAGCCGCACGAGCTCCAACGCCTCTTCGAGCGAGGTAGCCGTCGGCTTCTCGCAATAGACGTGCTTCCGGGCCGCGATCGCCGCACGCAGTGCCGGCGCACGCTGCGCGGTGGTCTGTGCGTCGAAATAGACCGCATCGTCCGCATTGGCGAGGCAGGCGGCAAGGTCCGTGCTCCACCGCTCCAGGCCGTGGGCTTCAGCCACGGCGCGGACCCGCCGTTCATCCCGCCCGACAAGCACGGGATCCGGCCAGATCACCTCGTCGACACCGATGGGCACCCCACCCTGGGCACGGATCGCGAGGATTGATCGGATGAGGTGCTGGTTCTGACCCATGCGACCCGTGACGCCGTTCATGATCACGCCGACCCGGTGTCTTCCCACTTCTCTCCTTTCCTGGCTATCCGGCGCCCGAGCCGGACGCGGTCTGCAACGTCCCTGCTCCATCGGCTCCGCCTGGCTGGACGAACACGGCCGTCGAGCCGCGCACTACGACGTCGGCAGTGAGGTGGACGATGCGACCCTGGCCTCCAGGCGGCGTGATGGCGAGTTCCATTGCCCGGCGGCCCATCTCGCACATCGGCACCACCACAGTGGTGAGCGGCGGGGTCAGGTCTCGCGAGATAGGCAGGTCGTCGAAGCCGACGAGCGACACGTCGCGGGGCACCTCGAGGCCGCGCTCGCGCAGGGCCGCGAGGGCGCCGACGGCCATCATGTCGTTGGCCGCGAAGACCGCTGTGAAGGCGACCTTGGAGTCGATCAGCCGACTGCATGACCCGTACGCGCCATCGCGGCTGAAGTCGCTGCTCACGACGAGTGCCGGATCGGGCTGGATCCCGTAGGCGGAGAGGGCGGCTTCGTAGCCGCGCCGCCGTTCCTGAGTGGTGCTGAAGCGACTGGGTCCCGCGAGGTGCGCGATGCGCCGATGACCCAAAGCGAGCAAGTGACTTGTGATGCGAAAGGCCCCGCCCGCGTTGTCTGGCACAACGGCCGCGGCGCGCACCGGATACTGTCCGCACACGACGAGCTGGCTGCCCTGAGCGAGCAGCCCGCGGGCCTGTTCGTGAAGTGCCATGAGGAACTCGTCGTCCTCAACGAACCCGCTCGTCAGAATGACCGCGTCGACGCGCTGCCCGCGGAGCAACTCGATGTATGTGATCTCGCGGGCTGGGTCGCGCAGGGAGCTGCACAGGACGACTAGCCGACCGGTCTCGTCGGCCACCTGCTGGATGCCCCGCACGATCTCGGCGAAATACGGGTCCGCCACGTCATGGAGAATGACCCCCACCGTCCCGCTCGTGCTCTTGATGAGCGCTCGGGCATGGGCGTTGGCGACGTAGCCGAGATCGTGCACGGCATCCATGACCCGGCCACGCGTCCCCTCGGCGACTGGGTAGTTGCCGTTCAGCACGCGCGATACGGTCGCGGCCGACACCCCCGCCCGTTTCGCCACATCGCCGATCGTGGTGGTCATCGGGACCATCCTACCCGGTACGAAGGTAAAGGCTTTCTTTTGTGGGGTCGTGCCTGCCGGGCACTGGCCCCCGGCACTCATCGCACGACACGCGCGCCCCCTCCGGCCATCACATGCTCCACCTCGGGCAGCGTCACCATGGACGCGTCTCCCGGGGTGGTCATCGCAAGCGCGCCGTGGGCCGCCCCATACTCGAGCGCGCGCCGCGGATCGTGCCCGGTCATGAGCCCGTAGATGAGACCGGATGCGAAGGAATCTCCCCCACCCACCCGGTCCAGGATCTCGAGATCAAGCCGCGCCGTCGCCTCAAACACGGTCCCATCGACCCAGCAGACGGCCCCCCAGTCGTTGCGGGTCGCCGTGCGGGCGGAGCGTAGCGTCGTCGCGACCAGGCGCAGGTTTGGATATGTGGCAGCGAGGCGCTCCATCATACGTGTGAAGTTCGCCGGATTGAGGTCCGTCAAGGACTGATCCTGCCCGTCCACGTCAAACCCGAGCGCGGCACCGAAGTCCTCCTCATTGCCGAGCATGACGTCGACGTACGGCGCGAGCATTCGGTTGACGTCTTGCGCGCGTGCCGCGCCGCCGAACGATTGCCAGAGCGACGGGCGGTAGTTGAGGTCGTAGCTGATCACTGCGCCGTGGGACCGGGCCGCCTGCATCGCCGACAGCGCAACCTGGGGCGTGGTGGCCGATAGCGCCGCGAAGATCCCACCGGTGTGGAACCACCGGGCGGGCTCCCGTGCGAACAGCCCCTCCCAGTCCACCTCGCCCGGCAGAAGTTGCGAGATGGCCGTGTGCCCCCGGTCTGAGCAGCCGAGCGCGGCCCTGACACCGAAACCGCGCTCCGTAAAGTTCAGACCGTTGCGGGCAGAGCGGCCCACGCCGTCGTAGGACACCCAGCGCACATGCGAGACGTCCACACCGCCCTGGAGCATCAGGTCCTCGACCAGACGACCGACGGGGTTGTCGGCCAAGGCTGTGACGATGGTGGTCCGGAGGCCGAAGGCGCGCCGCAACCCGCGGGCCACGTTGTACTCGCCACCGCCTTCCCAAACGCGGAAAGCACGGGCGGTAGAGATCCGGCTCTCCCCGGGATCGAAACGGAGCATCACCTCGCCGAGCGCGACGAGATCCCACCTGCACGCGGCGGCGGGCCGGATCTCGATGGAAAGGGGACCAGACACGTTCAAGCCCCCTTCCCGCGCGCGACACGCGCCGCCCGAACGATCGCCACCGCTTCCGACCCAAGACGACTGATGGCCGCGAAGTCGCCAGCCTCGATGAGATCCCGGGAAACAAGCCAACTCCCGCCGCAGGCCAACACCTGCGGAAGTGCGAGATAGCCCGCGAGGTTCGCTGGCCCAATCCCACCCGTCGGCACGAAGCGCATGTCTCGGTATGGCGCTGCAATCGCCCGGAGGTATGCGATCCCCCCTGACGCCTCGGCCGGGAAGAGCTTCACGATGTTCATCCCCTCCGAACGCGCCGCCTCGATCTCGGTCGGCGTGCACACCCCCGGCAGCATCGGCACGCCCAAGGCGCGCACGTGGCGAACCACGCCGGGGTTGAACCCGGGCGATACCACGAACGCGGCCCCTGCCGTGATCGCCGCCTCGGCCTGCTCCTCGCTCAGCACGGTGCCGGCCCCGACCAGCATGTCTGGGCATCGTTTCACGATCTCGGCGATCGCGTCTGCAGCCGCTGCGGAGCGAAACGTGATCTCAGCGCACGGCAGGCCGGCAGCCAGAAGGGCCTGCGCAAGCGGTACGGCCAGGCGAGCGTCGACAAGCTCGACCACCGGGATCACGCCGAGGCGGGCGAGTGCATCCCATAGATCCTCGGGCGACTCGTCATCACCCGTGCGCACGGTGTTCAGATCTTGACCGGCAGGGCCCACGCCGAAGACTATAGTCCTTTGGTCGGGGAAAGAAAACGCTTTCTTTCCAAGCCCGGGTGGCGTACCGTTACCGGGGGACGGGCGGAGGTGCCAGAGGGAGAGAGGTGGCACATCATCGCGGCGCCCGCCTGCTGCAGCCTGTACGGAGCGATAGACAGACGAGATGCTGAGGAGCGAGCCGATTCTGACCGCTCAAGACTTGCTGACGGCGGTCACGCGGATGTGGGAGGTCTCCGCACCCAAGCTCCGGGCCATCGATGCGGATTGGCCACCCGGCAGCGGGGCGCCGGTGTTCACGATAGAGGGTCGGTACACGGCCCGCGGGTGGACGGAATGGACCCAGGGGTTCCAGTTTGGCTCTGCACTGCTGCAGTTCGATGCGACCGGTGACCCGTGGTTCCTGGAGACGGGCCGGACGGCAACCTGGGAACGAATGCGAGTCCACGTGACGCACATCGGCGTCCACGACCACGGGTTCAACAACGTCAGCACGTACGGGAACCTTTGGCGGCTGGGGCGCGAGGGTCGGGTGGACATGTCGGCCGCCGAGGCACGAGGACTGGAGCTCGCGCTCGCGGCCAGCGGAGCGGTCCAGGCGGCGCGCTGGACCAAGACCGCGGGCGGGGGCGGGTTCGTGCACTCGTTCAACGGGCCGCATTCGCTCTTCGTCGACACGCTCCGCTCGCTCCGCTCGCTCGCCCTCGCCCACCAGCTCGGACACGTGCTCATGGGGGAACACGACGAGCGGATCTCGCTGCTCGGTCGTTTGGTCGCCCACGCCCGCGCGACCGCCACGTACTCCGTGTACTACGGCCAGGGGCGCGACACGTACGACGTCCGCGGGCGGACGGCCCACGAGAGCATCTTCAACGCCACGGATGGCCTGTATCGATGCCCGAGCTCCCAGCAGGGGTGGTCGCCATTCACGACCTGGACCCGCGGACTCGCATGGGCGATGTGTGGCTTCGCTGAGCAGCTTGAATGGCTCGCCACCCTGCCCGGCGACGAACTCGACCCTCTTGGAGGCCGGGCCGAGGTAGAGACCTTCATGCGGGAGGCGGCGCAGGCCACATGCGACTTCTACATCGCCAACACGCCGACCGACGGCGTGCCCTACTGGGACACCGGTGCCCCCGGCTTGACGCACCTCGGTGACTACCTCGAGCGACCCGCGGATCCGTTCAATTCGCACGAACCGGTCGATAGCTCGGCCGCCGCGATCGGCGCGCAGGGGTTGCTGCGGCTTGGGCGTTACCTCCTCGGCCGGGGCGAGCCCGTCGGCTCGAAGTACTGGCAGGCGGGGTTGACGGTGTCCCGAACGCTGCTCGATGAGCCGTACCTGAGCGAGGATCCTGCTCATCAGGGGCTCCTGCTCCACTCCGTGTACCACCGGCCTAACGGGTGGGATCACGTTCCGGCTGGCCGCACCGTACCGTCGGGAGAGTCGTGCATGTGGGGTGACTACCACCTGCGTGAGCTGGCGACGTATCTCGGGCGGGTGGGCCGCAACGAGACGTACCACTCGTTCTTCGGTCCGCCCCGGGTAGAGGCACGATGAAGACCCGTCGAGTCGCGCTCGTGACAGGAGGCGGCCGAGGCATCGGGCTTGGCATCGCCCTCGCCCTGGCGACCGACGGGTTCGACATCGCGATCTGCGGTCGGAGCCCCGTTGTTGGCGTACAAGAGGCGCTCGACCGCCTTCACGATGTCGGCGCGGACGTCGCCTACATCCAGGCCGACATCGGCCGGCGCGCTGACCGCGAGATGCTCCTTGCCGCCCTCCGGGATCGTTTTGGCCGGCTCGACGTGCTCGTCAACAACGCCGGCGTCGCACCGGAAGTTCGCGCGGACATTCTGGAGGCCGGCGAGGAGAGCTTCGAGCGGGTCCTCCGCATCAACCTCCAAGGCCCCTATTTCCTGACCCAATCCGTCGCGCGCTGGATGATCGCGCAGGCGGGCGAGCGCGCCTTCGATGGATCGATCGTGATCATCTCGTCGGTGTCGGCGACCGTCCCCTCGACCAACCGCGGCGATTACTGCATCTCGAAGGCCGGCTTGGGCATGCTCACCCGCCTGTGGGCGGTCCGCCTCGCAGAGTTCGGTATCCCTGTCTACGAAGTCCGTCCCGGAATCGTGTGGACGGACATGAGTTCCGGGGCCCAGGAGAAGTACGATCGGCTCATCTCCGAGGGCTTGCTGCTCCAACCGCGGTGGGGACAGCCTGAGGACGTCGGGAGAGCCGTCGCGATGCTGGCTCGCGGAGACCTCCGGTACAGCACTGGCAGCGTGGTCATGGTGGACGGCGGCATGACCATTCCTCGGCTGTGACGCCGGGGCGCAGCGTTCCCGGCACGGGTGGTCGCAACCCGACGCGTCGCCCCGGTCACGGGCGCGGCTCGACCGTCGCCGTGCGCTGCCTGGCCCACATGTGGCCCTGTACCCTCGGGCCCTGTTCCGTCTCCGTCCCTCTTTCAATGGCTGCGCCGAGCGCCAGAAGACGCTGATGTTCCACGCCTACACCGACGTCCCCGGCTACCTCCTCGTGTTCCCCCTCATCTACGGAGCCTTCGTCTATTTCGCGCTGGCGATGGCACGGCACCTCCGGGTCGTCGCCCTCGCCCGCCGATCGAGTCCGTCCCCAGCGCCAAGCCTCCGGATCGGCGGGCTCCTGGTCTACGCGCTGGGGCAGGCGAAGATGTTCCGCGACCCTCGCGCGGGAGCAATGCATGTAGTGATCTTCTGGGGATTCGTCATCCTGTCGGTGGGGACGGCGGACATCGCCACCGCGGGGATAGTGCAGGCGGTCTTGGCGTGGCCTCTCGGGGGAGCTATCTGGTCGGTCGTTGCCACCCTCCAAAACCTTGCTGCCGCGGCCGTGCTGGTCGCGCTCACCTATGCCGCCTGGCGGCGGCTGGTCACCCGGCCAACCCGCCTCACGCTGACACGGGACGGCCTCGTGATCCTGGGACTCATTGCCGGAATCGTCGCGTCCGAAGTGTGCTCAATGGCCCTGCAGGCGGCCCTCACCGGCGATCGGCCAGGTGCTTTCATGACGAACGCGCTGGGCGCACTCGTCCGCTCAGAGGATCGACAGCTGCTTGATGCCGGGTTCGTGGCGTCGTGGTGGGCTCACATGATCCTCGTTGCCGGGTTCGTCTGCTACCTACCGGGGAGCAAGCATCTCCACATCGTCACGAGCTTCTTCAACGTCTACCTCCGCAAACTCACCCCGCGTGGGGAGTTGCCCGCGATGGACTTGGCGCGCGAGGATCAGGCGTTCGGCGCCCGCACGATCGCGGACCTCGGACGGAAGGATCTGCTCGACGCATTCACCTGCACGGAATGCGGGCGATGCCAGGATGCCTGTCCCGCCAGCGCCACGGGCAAGCCGCTCAACCCGAAAGCCATGGTCATGGGCATCCGTCACATGGCGGTCATGGCGGAGGCAGGCCACCCGCTGATCTCGCTCTCGTCAGAGGCCCCGGGCGTCGTGGTCCAGACGGGGGAGCGGACCGCCTATCTCGGCGCTCCCATAGTCGGGGAGGCGATCTCGTTCGACGCGGTCTGGGATTGCGTGACGTGTGGCGCGTGCGTTGAGGCCTGCCCGGTGCTCATCGAGCACGTCGACAAGATCGTGGACCTGCGCCGGAACCTGGTCCTGGAGGAATCGCGCTTCCCGGCAGAGCTGGGTGGAGCGTTCCGGCACCTAGAGCAGGCCAGTAACCCCTGGGGCGAGCCGCAGTCGGCTCGGGGAGACTGGACCTTGGATCTGCCGTTCGCGGTTCACACCGTTGCCGATCTGGCCTTGTCCGGCGATCTCGACAGTCTTGAGGTCTTGTACTGGGTCGGTTGCTCGGCCTCCTACGACGACCGCAACCGGAGGATTGCAGGGGCGATGGCGACCTGCCTGCACGCAGCTGACGTCCGCTTTGCGATCCTCGGGCGCGAGGAGACGTGCACAGGGGACCCAGCCCGCCGCATGGGCAACGAGTACCTATTTCAGATGCTCGCCGCGCAAAACATCGACACGCTGGCGCGCTACGGGATGGAGCGGCGAACCATCGTCACGACGTGCCCGCACTGCTACAACACGATCGCAAACGAGTACGGCCAGCTCGGCGGCTACTTCGAAGTGGTTCACCATGCCGTGTACTTGCAGCGGCTCATCGCTTCCGGCCGCCTCCAGCTGGTCGCGGCGGCAGCCGGGAATGTCGTCGTGACCCTCCACGATAGCTGCTACCTGTCCCGCTACAACGACGTGGTCGCAGAGCCTCGCGCCCTGCTCGCGGCGGCCGGCGGGATCGAGCTGCGCGAGATGTCGCGGTCGGGCCGCGACACGTTCTGCTGCGGAGCCGGAGGCGGCCATCTGTGGATGGAGGAGACCCGCGGGACCCGGATCAACGCCGAGCGCACACGCGACGTGCTGGTCACGGGAGCGCGGACCGTCGTGACCGAGTGCCCGTACTGCATGACCATGATCCGAGACGGGATCGCCGACGCGGGGCAATCGGCCGGAATCGCCACGGTCGATCTCGCCGAGATTCTCGCTCAGCGGGTTGTCCATCAAAGTGTCGACCGGGGGACGCCCGCCGCCGTTGCCACCTCGCGCTCGGAACCCGTTCGATAGGAGCAACAATGAATGTCGTCGTCCTGGTGAAAGCCGTCCCGAACACGAGCGCAGACGAGCGGCTGCTGCCGGACCTGCGGCTGGATCGTGCGGCCGCAGATCCGATCATCAACCCCAACGACGAGTACGCGCTCGAGGTCGCGATTCGCTTTGCCGAGAGCGTCGCCGGTGTGCACACCACCATGCTCTCGATGGGGCCGGCGGGTGCATGGCCCGGGCTGACCAAGGGCATCGCGGCAGGCATACACGAGGCGATCCTGGTGACCGACCCTGCGCTCGAAGGATCGTGCGCCCTGTCGACCGCCAACGTGCTCGCCGCGGCGCTGAAGCGGGCCGAGTTCGACCTCGCGATCGCCGGCCTAGACACGCCGGATGGGCGCGCTGGCATCGTGCCCGCTGCCGTCGCAAGCCTTCTTGGCGTGCCGTTCCTCTCGCACGCCAGCGCAGTGTCTGTCCATGGCGAACGAGTCGAGATCCGTCGCCTGCGCGACGACGGACACGAGACCCTTGAGGCCGCCCTGCCGGCTCTGGTGACGGTGACGCAAACCGTCGGTGAGCTCCGGTACCCGACCCTCCGCGGGATCATGGCTGCGCGGTCGCGAAGGCCCACCACCTGGAGCCTCACCGAGCTCGGACTGACCGCCGCGGACGTCGGTGGCCAGCGGGCCAGCACTGCGGTCCTCGGCGTCGAGTCGCCTGCCCCCCGGCCCCCTACGAAGGTCGTCACAGGGACCGCGGACGCGGCGGTGCGCGAGGTGCTCCAGTTCCTCGCAGAACGGAGGCTACTGCCGTGAGCGGAGCGATCTGGGCAATTGGGGAGCTCGACGATGATCGCCTGGTGGCCAGCAGCGCCGGCGTGGCTTCTCTGGCGAGCCGGCTCGGAAACGCTGCGGGGCGGGCCGCCGCCGGCCTCGTGATTGGGGCGCACCCTGAGCAGGCGGCGGGCCTCCTGGCCAGGTACCTGCCCCGGGTGCTCTCGGCGCGTGCTTCAGGGCCGGACGGATACCTGTCCCCGTCGGCGCTCGCGCTCCTCGTCGAGCAGCAGGTACGACGCGAGGAGCCCGCACTCGTGCTGATCCCGGGGACCCCGGTCGGTAAGGAGTTGGCGGGCGCACTGTCCGCGCGCCTGCAGTGGGGAGTCCTGGTGAACGCCGTCGACATCGGCTGGGCCGACGGTCCAATCGTGCACGGGATCGCCTTCAGGTCGGATCTGCGGGTGCGCAGCAGGTTCACGTCGGATCACGGTATCGTGACCGTCCAGCCCAACGTGGTGACTTCGGTGGAGCAGGATGGCCTTGGGACAGTAGAGGAGATATCAATACGGAGTGCAGACGTTGCCGGCCTGGTGCGGCGCACGGAGCGTGTCTCGATGGGCGCACCGGCCTCGGTCGAAAGCGCGCGCGTGGTCGTGGCAGGTGGGGCTGGCGTCGGCGGGAGGGACAGTTGGAGGCTCGTTGAGGAGCTGGCCGTCTGCTTGGACGGAGCAGTGGGCGCCAGCCGGCCGGCCGTTGACGCGGGCTGGGCGTCCCTGAGCCAGCAGATCGGCCAGACGGGCAAGAGCGTGCGGCCGGACCTCTACCTGGCGCTCGGTATCTCGGGCGAAGTGCAGCACCGCGTCGGGATGCGGCTCGCGAAGACCGTCGTGGCGGTCAACACGGATCGGGAGGCCCCGATTGGCCAAGTCTCCGACATGCTCGTGGTCGGAGATCTCCACGAGATCGTGCCACGGCTGATCGCTGAGCTCCGCGGTGGCGACGGCGGAAAGTAGACCACGCGCTGCCCCTCACGTGGGCACCAATGCTCCTCCCGGGCCCTGAAACACATGTCGGACAACGACAGCTCCGCGATTCGCCGATCTTCTGCGCGGGTGAGCCATGCGTGGGGGTCCCTCCGGGGGGCCGGCGAAGCGACGCTTCGACGAGGAGCCGATAGCATCGGGCAAGGTCCTGTGCGCAAAGGGAGGACCACGCCGCTACATACGCGGTTGGTCGACCGACGACCTTGGCATCGCAGGAGTGCCCGCTGCCTTCGTCTCGGCCAAGCAGGTGCTCTCCGCGTGACGTGCCGCCGAGCGTCGCCTTGAAGTGTTTACCCGCGCCCACCTGTTCTGGATGGTCCATCGCCGACTCGGAGGTTGAGGGCTCCCGGGCACCAGGATCGGCGCCTCTCCGCAAGAGGAGCCCCCGACTGATCGAACAACAATCGACGTGCGGCTCGTGATTCCATCAGGTGCCGCCCTCGGCCTCGTGACCTCACAGCCGTGTCCTGCCCGGACGGCACGGGTGGCTGCGTCTGGGAGAGAGCTGACGTGGGAGTGGTGCTGCCGAACTGTCCCAGCTCAGGCGCGAGTCCAACACCACGACGACGCCCCTTGCGGACCCGGACGCAGGGTTGCTCCCAGGCGCCGCCTTATCCTCGCGGCGAAGCGGAGGCGTATTCCTCGCCGAAGCTCAGGCCTACTCCGCCGCGAGCACCCTCTTGATCGCAGCCAGTGACGCGTCTGGGCCCTTGAACCCGACGAGGTACTCGAGCCGGATGGGCGCGAAGCACTCGTAGAAGACGACGTCCTCGTCGGTCAGCTGGCGAAACGCATGGATCCAGTTCGAGGGGATGACGAGCAGCGAGCCAGGGCCTACCTCGGATTCCTCGTCTCCGACCCTGGCCCACAGCCGGCCGCGCTCAACGAGCATGATCTGCTCGGCCTCGTGGCGGTGGTCGGGGATGACCACGCCGCCCCGGTAGACGATGCGGGTGAGCATCGCCTTCTCGCCCGAGACCGCCTGGCGAAACACGCCGGGCACGTATTCGACGGTCGGGAACTCATCCCAGGTCGTGATCTGTCCCATCGGGATCTCCGTGCTCCGATTGCGAGGTTCCCGGGCGACGGCACGGCACCCGGCCGGACGCTGCCGGAGTGCCGACGCAGCTCAGGATGGCACCTGCTGGCGCGCCTCGAGGCCACGCAGGATCTTCTCGGGCGTGACCGGCAGCTCGTCGATCCGGACGCCGGTCGCGTGGTAGATGGCGTTGACGATCGCCGGGATCGGCGAATTCGCCGTCATCTCGCCGAGACCCTTGACGCCGTAGGGACCGTTCGACGAAGGGACCTCCAGCACGACCGACTCGACCTCCGGCATCTCCAGCGTCCCGGGCATCAGGTACTCGCTGAAGGTGCTGGGGCTGTGGTCGACCGCCGGGTAGTAGGGCGCCGTCGTCTCGTACAGGGCGTGGGACATCCCCATCCAGGCGCCGCCCTCGATCTGGCCCCGCACGAGCGCGGGGTTGACCTGGCGCCCGACCTCGTAGGCGCTCCTGATGCTGAGCACCGCGACCTCGCCCGTCTCGGTGTCGACCTCGACCTCGGCCACCGTGCAGGCGTGAGCCTCCGTCGAGTCGGGATCCATGGCGCCGGTCTCGGGGTCCACGGGGCTCTTCGGCTTCATGTAGCTCCCGCGACCGGCAATCGTCCTGCCGTACTTGAACTGGGCGAGCGACGCGATGTCCGCCACCTTCACGGAACTGGAGGGAACGCCCCTGACCATCAGGTTGCCGTGCCCATCCAGCTCGAGGTCGTCCACCGACGCCTCGAGTTCCGCGGCGGCCACGTCCAGCAGGGCCCCGCGCGCCTCCGTGGCCGCCGCGATCACCGCGTTGCCGACACGGTGCGTGGCCCGGCTGGCGAACGTCCCCATGCAGTGCGGGCCCGTGTCGGTGTCGGCGGTGTCGATGACGATCTCCCCGAACTCGACGCCCAGCGTCTCGGCCGCGATCTGGCCGATGACCGTCTTCAGCCCCTGGCCCAGGTCGGTGCTAGAGAGCGCGACGACGAACGACCCGCTCGTCGTCGCGTGGATGAGGGCCTGCGACGGGTCGCCGCCGAGGTTCATGCCGGTCGGGTAGTTGACGGCGGCGATGCCGGTCCCGCGCAGCCTGGCCATCACTTGCCTCCCTCGTCCCGGCCGGCGTCGCGCGGCGCAGACGTCATCGCCCGGAGGTCGTCGGGAAGCGCGTGACCCACGAGGGCCGCGGCCGCCTGCATCGTCTCGATGAGTGTGGCGTCCTCGGCGAGCTTCCCGTGCGGCTTCATGTCCCCGTTGTGGTAGGAGTTGATGAAGCGGATCGTCCACGGGTCCGCGCCTACCCGCTCGGCGATCCGGTCCATCTGCACCTCGAGGGCGAACGATCCCATCGTCACCCCGAAGCCCCGCATCGCGCTGCTCGGCTGACGGTTCGTGTACACGCAGTAGGCGTCGATCGACACGTTGGGGATGGCATACGGGCCGGCTGCGTTCGCGGCGTGCTTGGTGAGCGCGTACGGAGTCTGGCGGCTGTACGCGCCGGAGTCGGCGTAGCTCGTCACCTTGCGGGCGATGATGTGGCCGTCCCGGGAGACGCCATCCTTGATGTAGATGCGCCACGCGCTCCGGGTGGACGAGACCTGCATCTCCTCGGAGCGGCTGTACACGAAGCGCACTGGGCGATTGGTCTTCATCGCGGCCAGGGTGGCGATCGGCTCGACGATGACGTCGACCTTGCCGCCGAAGCCGCCTCCGACCGTGCCCCCAACGAAGTGGAGCTGCTTCCCCGGGATCTGCAGGATGATCGACGTGTTGTCGAGGCTGAAGTACAGGGCCTGGGTGTTGGTGTAGACGGTGTACCGGCCGTTGGCCTCGGGCACCGCGATGCACCCTGTCGTCTCCAGGGGTGCCTGCTCGATCGGGCTCGTGTTGTAGACGCCCTCGACGATGTAGTCGGCGAGCTCGAACGCCTTCTCGACGTCGCCCATCCGCACGCGACGGCAGGGATGGCCCTCGTACATGAACGTGTTGTTGCCCCAGCTGGTCACGATCGGCGCGCCCGGCTTCAGGGCCTCCTCGACGTCGAAGACGGCGGGCAGCTCCTCCAGGTCGAGGTGGACCTTCGAGACGGCCTCGAGCGCCGCGGCCTCCGTCTCGGCAAGGACCGCGACGATCGCCTCGCCCTTGAAGCGGACGCGGTCCTCGGCCAGCACGTACTCCTCTTCAGGCTCGACCCCGATGAGCGTCAGGATCGTGTACAGGTTATGCGGGACGTCCCTCCAGGTGAGGGCGCGGACGAAGCCGGGGACTCGCTCGGCGTCGGACAGGTCGACCCCCCTGATCCGGGCGTGGTGGAGCGGGCTGCGCACCATCTTGAGGTGGAGCATCCCGGGGAAGGAGCGATCGCCGGCGTACTGGGTGCGGCCCGTGACGTGGCCGATGCCGTCGCTCCGGGGGACCGACTGGCCGACGACGTTCAGATTGGCGCTCATCGTTCCTGCTCCGCCGTTTGCTCGCGCATGACCCGTGCCGCCTCGTGGACGGCCTCGACGATCGGCCGATATCCGGTGCATCGGCAGATGTTGCCCGCCAGCGCCTGCCGGATCTCGTCGTCGCCCGGCGCGGGATCGTGGTCGAGCAGCGCCTTCGAGGCCATCACCATGCCCGGCGTGCAGTAGCCGCACTGGAGCGCGTGGGCGTCCAGGAACGCCTGCTGGATCGGGTGCAGGCCTGCCGCCGGCGTGATGGTCTCGAGCGTGGTGATCCGCTTGCCGGCGACGTCCTCCGCCGGCAGCAGGCAGGACAGCATCGGCTCGCCGTCCACCAGGACGGTGCAGCTACCGCAGCCGCCCTGCCGGCAGCCTTCCTTGGTGGCCGTGAA
The DNA here is from genome assembly GCA_021789355.1 of Chloroflexota bacterium. The sequence goes on from JAJYJR010000035.1 coordinate 19,590, forward strand.
CCCCAGCTGGTCGCGGAGCACCGCCTGCAGGGTGGTCAACGGCCTGACCATGACCTCCACCTCGCGGGCGCCGAACTCGAACGTGATGATCTTCGCCGTCATGCTAGTGTCCCACGCCGCAATGGGCTTGATTCTTGAATCGGTCTGACGTAGTGTCCGGGACATGGCTGCCCATCCCGCGCCTCCGTTGGCTGTTGGCGAGTCCGAAGCTGAAGCCCTCCGCGCGATG
>JAJYJR010000643.1 GCA_021789355.1 Chloroflexota bacterium
GGCCATTCATGCCGCCGCCCCGCCCAGTCCGGCCGCGCGTTCGAGCGCGGCCACCAGGTCGTCCAGGCCGAGCCCACGGGCCGACCGTACCCGCGGATCCATGCCCAGGCCGCGGGAGGCCTTGAAGAGCACCACGTCACCCGGTTCGAGCCGGACCAGCAGCGTCGCCAGCGCCACCTCGAGGTCGGGGACGCGCAGCACGCCCCCTGCCGGCATCCCCGCCGAGAGCGCCCCGTCGCCGATGGGCGCCCCGCCCTCCCCGACCGCCACCAGCACGTCGGCGCAGCGCGCCGCGCGGATTCCCACGGCGCGGTGGAGCGCAGGAGCCTCGGGCCCGAGCTCGAGCATCTCCCCCAGCACCGCCACGCGGCGCCCCGGCAGCGTCGCCAGGAGGTCGAGGGCCGCGGCCATGGAGTCCGGGCCGGCGTTGTAGGTGTCGTCCAGGACGAGCCAGGGCCCCACGGGGCGCAGCGCGTCCCGGTGCGGTGCCCGCCAGCCGCGCTCCAGGCCCGCCACGATCCCGTCGACGTCGAGCCCGCAGGCGACCCCGGCGGCGGCCGCCGCGAGCCCGTTGTGGACGCCGTGGCGTCCGAGCACGGGGAGGCGCACCGGGCGTTCGGCTCCACCCGGCAGCCTCAGCCGGAACCGCATCCCCTCGAGTCCCAGCGACGTCACCGACCGTGCGGTGACGTCCGCGCCCTCGCCGAAGCCGTACGTCAACACGCGGGCACGGGTTCGCCGGTCCATGCGTCGCACCCGTTCGTCGTCGGCGTTGAGGATCGCGGTCCCGTCCTGTGGCAGGGCCTCGACGAGCTGCCCCTTGCCCTGTTCGATGGCATCCAGCGAGCCGGCCCGTTCGAGGTGCACGCCGCGCACGGCGGTCACGATGCCGATGCGGGGCCGCGCGATGGCGGCCAGCTGCGCGATCTCGCCCGGCACGTACATCCCCATCTCGAGGACCGCCACCTCGTGCCCGCGCTCCAGGCGGAGCAGGGTCAGCGGCAGGCCGATCTCGTTGTTCTCGTTCCCCTCGCTGCGCAGCACGCGACGGCGTTCGGCGAGGACGGTCGCGACCGCTTCCTTGGTCGAGGTCTTGGCGATGGACCCGGTGATCCCGACGACCAGCGGATCGAACCGGCCCCGCCAGGATGCGGCGAGCGCCTGGAGAGCGGCGAGGCCGTCGGCCACCCGCACGATCGAGCAGCCGGCTGGGGTGCCGGACGCCAGCGTGTCGAGCTCGGCGGACGGCAGTTCACGCGTCACCAGGAGCGCGGCCGCCCCGCGCCGGACCGCGTCCGCGAGGTGGCGGTGACCGTCCGTGTGCTCTCCGGGCAGCGCCACGAACAGCATGCCGGGCTCGACTCGGCGCGAATCGACCGCGGCACGGCGAACCGGGCGGGTCGAGGCACGGAGGACTTGCCCAGCGGTGATGGCCGCGATCCCCGGACCGTCCAGGGCAGCGGCGGCGCTCGTTCCGGGGCTCGGGGCGTCACTCACGGTCAGGGGCCATTCTCGCATGGCGGCCCCGCTATGGGGGTCCGGGGGAGGGTGTGACGACCGGCACCTCGCCACTCCACGGCGGGACGGTCGCGGGGATCGGCGTGGGCTCGCCGGGAGGCAGGGCGGGGCTCGGGGTCGTGGGCTGCTGCGATGACTTCGGCAGCGGCGCCATGTCGAGCGCCTGGATCGCGTCCCGGCCGATCCGCCGGAACAGCTCGTTCGAGGTGATGTTCTGCTGGAAGATGCCCTGGCCGATGATGTCCGGCCGGCCATGGTCGATCTCGACCGCGATGATCAGCTCGGGGCGCTCGCGCCCGAGATAGCCGACGAACGTGAAGTCGAAGTGGTTGGCCATCCAGTTCCCGGTCTTCGGGTCCCAGATCTGGGCGGTGCCGGTCTTGCCGCCCACGTCGTAGCCCGGGATCAGGGTCCAGGCCGCGTACCAGGGCACCGTCGTCACCGTGTACCGCATCATCCGGACCAGGGTCGCCGAGAGGCTCGAGCTGATGACCGGCACCGGCGCCGGGACCTGCGCGGGGCGATCGCCGATCTCCTCGACCACGTGCGGTTCCACCAGCTTGCCACCGTTGACCATCGCGGCGTAGCCGCGGGCCAGCTGCGCCAGCGTGACCGCCACGCCCTGGCCGAACGCGTGGTTGGCCAGGTCCACCGCGGACCAGGGGGTGGAGGCAGGGTCGGTCACCAGCCCGGGAAGCTCGCCGGGAAGGTCGACCCCCGTCGGCTGCCCGATCCCCATCGTGGTCCAGGACGCGTACAGGCTGGCGGAGGCGCTGCTCACCGTGCTCCCGAGCATCCGGGCGACGCGTGCCGCCCCCACGTTGCGCGAGTAGGCGATGACCTTCTCGAAGGGGATCATGCCCATCGGCCGGCGGTCGGCGTCCGCGATCTGGACCGGCCCGACCTGCATCACGCCGCTGTCATTGATCAGGGTAGTAGGCGTCACCACGTTGTTCCCGATCGCGGCCGTGGCGGTGAACATCTTCATGACCGAGCCGGGCTCGAATACCCGGCTGATCAACGGGTCGACGAAGTCCGCTGGCGCCTGCCTGGCGACGGCCTGGTAGTCGTTGGCGTTGTACCCCGGCTCGCTCGCCCACGCCAGAACGGCGCCGCTGGCGGCGTCCATCACGATGGCGTTCGCGTTCGTCGCGCCGTCCGCGATCCAGGCCGCGTTGAGCTCCTTCTCGACCGCCAGCTGCAGCCCGGCGTCGATGGTCAGGCGCAGGTTCTCGCCCGGCGCACCGGGGTTCGTCACGCTCTCCGTTCCGGCGATCGGCCGGCCGGCCACGTCGCGCTCGGCCAGGACCACTCGGGGCTGCCCGGCCAGCAGCGCCTGGTAGCGTTGCTCGACCCCGTACTGTCCCTGTCCGCCGTCGTTGACGAACCCGAGGAGCTGGCTGGCCAGGGTCGTGTCGGGCGCGCCTCCCGGGTTGGGATAGACGCGCACCGGCTGCGGCTCGAGGCCGAGCTCCGTCAGCGAGCCGTCGTCGAGCGCCGCCTGCACGGCCTGGCTCTGGGCCGTCGTGAGCTGGTCCGCCAGCACCACGTAGGCGGCGGTCGAGTCGAGCTGGGCGGCAAGGGCGGCGGATCCCCTCGCGTCGAGCCCCAGGATCGACGTGAGCGCGGTCGTCATCGCCGGTCGGTCGGCCGGGGCGATCTGGTCGGGATATGCCACCAGCTGGTCGCGATAGACCGTGGTGGCGAGCAGAACGCCCGTCCGATCGTAGATCGAGCCCCGGGTCGCCGGCTGCACGGCCGGCCGCTCGAGCTGCTGCTGGGCCAGCCCCACCAGCTGATCGTGCGCGGCCACCTGCCAGTACGCCAGCCGCGCCCCGGCCACGGAGGACAGCAGCACGAACACGACGAGGACGACGACGAGGCGGCCACGCCGATCCGTCCGTCCCAGCATCGGTCGCTATCGACCCCGAACCCAGAGAGGGGCGCCCAGCGGATTGAGGCCGAGCTCCTGCGCCCGGCGGGTGACGGAGATCTCGGCGCCCAGCGTGGCGATGTCGCCCTGCAGCGACTGGATCTGCTGGGTCATCTGGTCGCCCTGGGCGATCAGCCCGTCGATGTCGTAGTTGGTGGCGGCGACCCGGACCGTCTGGGTCAGGTAGAAGAGGCCCAGCAGGAACGCAACCAGGATCGCGGCCATGGCGAGGCCGACCCGGTTCGCCCGCCGCCCCGCCCGGATCCTCGCCGCCTGGCGGCGCCTCGGCAGCGCGGGCGAGCGAAGGGGGTAGTAGCGCGTCCCGCCGGCAACCGCCATCAGGCCGCCCCCTCGGCCCAGCCCAGCGGCGTCGAGCTGAACGCCAGCCTCGCGAGCCGGTCTGCGGCCGAGTCGCGCTCGACCAGCACGGGCAACCCGCGCTCGTCGCGGAGCAGCTCCTCCAGCCGATCTCGCCGCTCGCGCACTTCGTGCTGCCGCCGGCCGTAGGAGCGCCGCCGGCTCTGCTGATGTCGTCC
>JAJYJR010000644.1 GCA_021789355.1 Chloroflexota bacterium
ATCTACGGCCCCTCGCGCCCACGCTGCCCGGCCCGCTCGGCCAGCTCACGTACCTCTACGCGCCGCGCGGCCCGGTGCTGCTGACGGATGACGCGGGGGCGGCCGGCACGGCGTTGCTGGGGTTGCGCCGGGTGGCCCGGGCGCGCCGGGCGGCCGTGCTCACGATCGATCCGGCCTGGGAGGACGGGGGTGAACTCGCGCGGGCGCTCGGTGCAGCAGGGTTCCGTCCGTCGCCGCGCGAGGTCCAGGTGTCCCGGACATCCATGCTCCTCGCGATCCGCGAGGCGGAGGGGGCCCAGCACGAGCTGCTCGGCGACAGCACCGCGCGGAACATCAACAAGGCTCGCCGTGCCGGCGTGACCGTCGAGCGCGTCGATCTTGCCGGCGCGACGGGGCGCGACGAGGCGCTCGCCTCTTTCTGGGACATGTTCGAGGCGACCGGGCGCCGGGAGGGGTTCATCGTCCGTGACCGGGCCTACCAGCTCGACCAGTGGCGCGCCCTCGGCGAGGCCGGACTGGCGAGTCTCTGGTTCGCGAGCGTCGCGGGCCGGCGCCTGAACGGAGTCGTGCTCCTGCACTGCGGGCGACGGCTGGTGTCGCACGTGGCGGGTTCTCCGGACGGCGCCGACCTGCGCGGGACACGGGCCAACCACCTGCTGCAGTGGGAGATCATCCGCTGGGGAGCTGCCAACGGGTTCACCGTGTACGACCTGGGCGGGGTCGACACCCGGGACGCGCCCGGCCTGCCAGTCGATCGCACGCACCCGCTGTGGAGCCTCTACGAGTTCAAGCGCGGCTTCGGGGCCCGCGGGGTCGTCTTCGTCCGCGCCCACGATCACGCGATGCGCCCGCTGCTGGGCGCCGGGTGGAACCTGGTCCGGCGATTCCGCTGAGCGCCCGGCCGGTGACGCGGCGGTCGAGCGGTATGATGGGCCCCCATGTCGATCGAGCCAGCGAGCGCCCCCTCCCGTCCCGGCCGCCGGGGTGGAGCCCGGGAACGTCTCGACTCCAGGCCGGCGGAGACCCCCGAGGAGCTCGACGCGGTCGCGCGCCAGCTCGTCGCCGAGGTCCGCGAACACCACCCCACGGCCGACCTCTCGGGCGTCGAGCGCGCCTACCGGTTTGCGTTCGAGGCGCACGCGGACCAGAAGCGGGCGAGCGGCGAGCCGTACGTCACCCACCCGATCGCCGCGGCGCAGACGCTCGCCGAGCTCGGCCTCGACCCGGTCGCGATCCAGGCCGCGCTCCTGCACGACATCCCGGAGGACACGGAGTACTCGCTGGAGGACCTCGAGGAGCGCTTCGGGCCCGAGGTGGCGCGGCTGGTGGACGGCGTCACGAAGCTGTCGAAGTTCAGCGCGCACAGCCATGAGGAGCGCCAGGCCGAGAACATCCGCAAGATGTTCCTGGCCATGGCCGAGGACGTGCGCGTGGTCCTCATCAAGCTGGCCGATCGGCTCCACAACATGCGCACGATCGCCGGGCTTCCGCCGGACAAGCAGCAGCGCATCGCCCGGCAGACGCTCGAGATCTACGCGCCGCTGGCCGAGCGGCTCGGGATCTGGCAGATGAAGTGGGAGCTCGAGGACCTCTCGTTCAAGGTGCTCGAGCCGGTGGCCTTCCGCTCGCTCGCCCAGCAGCTGGAGACGCGCCGGGCCGCGCGCGAGACCTACGTCGACCGCGCCATGACCGAGCTGCAGGAAGCACTCGTGGCCAGCGGCATCGAGGCCAACCTGTCGGGCCGCCCCAAGCACCTGTACAGCATCCATCGCAAGATGCAGCGCAAGGCGGCCAACTTCGACGAGGTCTACGACGTCTACGCCGTCCGGGTGCTGGTCGACGAGGTCAAGGACTGCTACGCGGCGCTGGGGGTCGTCCACTCGCTCTGGCGCCCCATCCCCGGCCAGTTCGACGACTACATCGCGATGCCGAAGGCGAACGGCTACCAGAGCCTCCACACGGCGGTGATCGCCCTCGAGGGACACCCGCTCGAGGTGCAGATCCGGACGCACCAGATGCACCGGATCGCCGAGGTCGGGATCGCCGCCCACTGGCGCTACAAGGAGGGCTCCAAGTCCGACCGCGACTACGACGCGAAGCTCGCCTGGATCAGGCAGCTCATGGAGTGGCAGCGCGAGGTCGCGGACGCCACCGAGTTCGTCGAAGGGCTCAAGCTCGACGTCTTCCAGGACCAGGTCTTCGTGTTCACTCCGAAGGGCGAGGTGAAGGACCTGCCGGCCGGCTCCACGCCGCTCGATTTCGCCTACCGCATCCACACCGACATCGGCCATCGCTGCATCGGCGCCAAGGTCAACAACCGCCTGGTGCCCCTGGACTACAAGCTGCGCAACGGCGACATCGTCGAGATCGTGACCACCAAGGCCGCGCACGGCCCCTCGCGGGACTGGCTCTCCATCGTCCGCACGACCCACGCGCGCGAGAAGATCCGCCAGTGGTTCAAGCGCCAGCAGCGCGAGGAGAACATCGCGCACGGGCGGGAGTCGCTGGACCGGGAGCTGCGCAGGCTGGCTCGCACGTCGCTCGAGCGCGTCGGGTCGGATCGCGTCTCCGAGATGGCGGAGCTCTACAAGTTCCCGACCGTGGACGACTTCCTGGCGGCGGTGGGCTACGGTGCGGTCAGCGCCCAGCAGGCCGTCATCCGGATGGGCGTGGTGGACGACTCGAACGAGACCGTCCTGCCGCAGGTGGCCCCCCCGACGCCTCCGGCGCAGGCGGGCGGGGTGCGGGTGAAGGGCGTGGGCGACCTGCTGGTGCGGTTCGCCGCGTGCTGCCACCCGATCCCCGGCGACCCCATCATCGGCTTCATCACGCGGGGCAAGGGCGTCACGGTCCACCTGCGCGAGTGCGTGACGATCCTGCACGAGAAGGACGTCGAGCGGTTGATCGAGGTGGAGTGGGAGGGGGCCGCGGAGCGGACCTATCCGATCGCCATTCGCCTGGACGCGTACGACCGCACCGGGCTCCTCTCCGACATCACCAACGTGGTGGCCGAGCAGAAGGTCAACATCGTGGCGGCGCACGTCGAGACACACGTCGACCGCACGGCGACGGTGAGCGCCACGCTCCAGGTCTCGTCGGTTGCCCAGCTTGCCCGGGTCCTGTCGCGCCTCGAGCAGGTGAAGGACGTCTTCTCGGTCCAGCGCGCGGTCTCCTGACGGCGACACTCCGGCAGTGATGGTCGATGCGCGGCGCCGGGCGGCGGTCACGCCGGGCAGGCCGTGCCGCCGGGCGGCAGTACCGGGCACACGGCCCGCCGGACGAGCTCGACGAGGGTGCCAACCCGGCGCCCGTGTCGGTTGGGCCTTGAGCAACCACCCGGTGCCATGCGACCTCCGCTATCGCACGCCCGGAGGGCCTTACGTGCCGTCGCGACGTTCGGGCGGACAGGTGACGCCGCTCGAGGCGATCGGCTGATCGGGCGAAGGTCGCCGGCAAGCCGTGCCGGCGCCGCGGATTGCCGTGGCATCCGCGTACTGTCCGCCCGGCGTGCGTCAGCGCCGGACGGGGCGTGAAGTGCCGATACTGTCCGCCCGGTGTGCGTCAGCGCCGGACGGTGTCGATGAGTGAGTCCTGGCCTTCCGCGCCAGGGTCCTGCCGTGCCACCCGGTCCGCCCGTGCCGCCTCCCGCGCGGCCTGCTCGAAGCCGTTGTCGCGGTACCAGTCGCCGCCGGCGAGCCAGCTGCGCAGCGAGGCCGCGACGTAGCGGAGCACGAACCCCACGGGCCCGTATCGCCGCCACTGCCGGACATGTTCCAGCTCATGGGCGAGCTCGGGCGGGTCCAGTCGTCGCCAGCTCACGATCGTGCGCCCGACGGTGATCGCCAGCCAGTTCGGCAGGAGCAGGGCTCCAACCCGCCGGAGGGAGGGTCGGACGAGCAGACGGACGCGGATCATGGGACCAGTATGCGCACGCGAGCGGCCGCCGGGGCAGGCTCGACGGGGGGCATCGCCGGCCGCCGGC
>JAJYJR010000645.1 GCA_021789355.1 Chloroflexota bacterium
CCTCCGGCTCCAGCACGTCGCCGGCCAGGTAGCGGTCGAAGCTCGTGCCCGTGATCCGCTCGAACGCCTCGACGTAGCGCGCCCGCGTCCCGGCGACGACATCCGGCGGGAGCGCGGGCCCGGGGTAGGTCTTGTCCCAGGGCTGCGTTTCCAGCCAGTCGCGAACGAACTGCTTGTCGAAGCTGGCCTGCGCGCGCCCCGGCTCGTAGGCCGCGGCGTCCCAGAACCGGCTCGAGTCGGGCGTCATCACCTCGTCGATGAGGATCGGCTCGCCGTTCTCGAGCACCCCGAACTCGAACTTGGTGTCGGCGAGGATGATGCCGGCACCCGCCGCGCGGTCCGCCCCGAACCGGTAGAGCGCGAGCGCGATGTCGCGGACGCGTGCCGCCATCTCGCCACCGATCAGCGCCACCACCTCGTCGAACGGGATGTTCTGGTCGTGACCCTGCTCGGCCTTGGTCGACGGCGTGAAGATGGGCTCGGGGAGCCGCTCGCTCTCGCGGAGACCGGCCGGGAGCCGGATGCCGCAGATCGCGCCGCTGCGCAGGTAGTCCTTCCACCCGGTTCCCGACACGTACCCACGCACGATCACCTCGACCGGGAGCACCCGCGCCCGGCGGCAGATCATCACGCGGCCGCGGAGCTCCTCCGACGCGGCGGAGAACGGCGCGGGGAGCGTGGTGGGGTCGACCCCGAGGAGGTGGTTCGCGACGATCCCCGCCCGTGCGGTCTCGGCGAACCAGTAACGGGAGATGCCCGTCAACACGCGGCCCTTGTCCGGGATCGGGGTGGGCAGCACGACGTCGAACGCGCTGATCCGGTCGGAGGCGACGAGCAGGAGCCGCGCGTCGTCCACGGCATACAGGTCGCGGACCTTGCCGGAACGAAGGAACGAGCCGGACAGGTCGGTGGTCATGCGCCGTTCTCCCTGCTGTCTGCCAGGCGCTCGAGGCGCGCCATGATCGCCGGGACGTGGCGGAGGAACGCGGTGTCGTCAAAGCATCCTGCCAGCGCCTCCGGCGAGAGCGCCGATGCGTCAGGGTCCTCCGAGAGCAGTTCCACCAGCGGCCGGCGCTCATCCGCCGCCCGGAGCGCGTTCCGCTGGACGATCGCGTAGGCGTCCTCGCGCGACAGCCCGGCGTCCTCCACCAGCGCCAGCAGCACCCGGCTCGACGCGTGGAGCCCGAGGCCACGCTCCACGTTCTCACGCATCCGGTCCGGCCGCACCACCAGCCCGTCCACGAGCGCGGCGAACTTCACCAGCATGTAGTCGAGCAGGATGGTCGCGTCGGGCAGCGCCACGCGCTCCACCGACGAGTGACTGATGTCCCGCTCGTGCCACAGCGCCTGGTCCTCGAGGGCCGCCTGCGCGTAGCCGCGCAGCAGGCGCGCCAGCCCCGTCAGCCGCTCGCTCACGATCGGGTTGCGCTTGTGGGGCATCGCGCTGGAGCCCTTCTGGCCGCTGCGGAACGGCTCCTGGACCTCGCCGATCTCGGTGTGCTGCAGGTTGCGGATCTCGGTGGCAAACCGCTCGATCGAGCCACCGGTCACGGCGATCACGGCGAGGAACGCGGCGTGCCGGTCCCGCTGGACGATCTGGGTGCTGACCGGGTCGACGGTGAGACCGAGCTCGGCCATGACGTCCGCCTCGATACCCGGGTCGACGTGGCTGTACGTGCCGACCGGACCCGAGAGCTTGCCGGCCGCGAGATCGTCCGCCGCCGCCCGGAGCCGCCGCCGGTCGCGGTCGAGCTCGAACGCCCAGCCCGCGAGCTTGACCCCGAACGTGATCGGCTCCGCGTGGACCGAGTGCGTGCGACCCATCATCACGGTGTCCGCATGCTGGCGCGCGCGTCCCACGAGCGCGCCGATTGCCGCGTCAAGGTCCGCCAGCAGTCGGTCGGCGGCGGCGCGGCACTGCAGCGCGAGGGCTGCGTCCAGCACGTCGCTGCTGGTCAGGCCCAGGTGTAGATACCGCCCCTCCGGTCCGACCGTCTCGGCGACCTGGCTCACGAACGCGATCACGTCGTGGTCGGTGGTGCGCTCGAGCTCGGCGATCCGCTGTACGTCCACGCGGGCGCGCGAGGCGATCGCGTCGCACGCCTCGCGAGGGACCTGTCCAAGCTCGGCCTGCGCGCGGACGACGGCCAGCTCGACGCGCAGCATCGCCTCGAAGCGCGCCTGGTCCGTCCAGGTGGCACCCATCCCGGGCAGGGTGTAGCGCGGGATCACGGGACGAGCTCCCCGGAACCCGCCGTGCTCACGATCCCCGGGCGTCCGATGTCCCCGCGCACCTGTTGTCCGCGGAACCGCACAGCGCCCGCCGCGCGATGGGCCGCCGACGCGGCAGCCTCCAGGTCGCTCCCGCGACCCACGACCGTGAGCACCCGCCCGCCCGCGGTGAGCGCACGGCCGTCCCGTCGCGCCGTTCCCGCCTCGAACACGAGCGCGCCGGTGGCCCGTGCCGTCTCGATGCCCTCGATCTCGTCGCCAGTGACCGGGGTTCCCGGGTAACCCTCCGCCGCGAGCACCACGGCGACCGTCGACTCCGGCCGTGACGGAAGCCGCAGCCCGGCGATCCCGAGCGCCTCGGCCGCGGCGGCGAGCCGGTCCGTGGCGGCCGCGAGCAGCAGCGTGGCGAGCGGGACCGCGACGCGCGGCAGGATCGCCTGCGCCTCCGGATCCCCGAACCGGACGTTGTACTCGAGCAGCTGCGGTCCCTCGGCCGTCAGCATGAGGCCCGCGTAGAGCGCGCCGCGGAACGGGCGCCCGCGGGCAGCCAGCGCGGCGAGCGTCGGAACGTGGAACTCGGCCACGATCCGGGACACCGTCGCGTCGTCCAGATCGGGAACAGGCGAGTACGCGCCCATGCCGCCCGTGTTCGGCCCGACGTCACCCTCGCCGATCCGCTTGTGGTCGCGGGCGGCCGGCAGGGCCAGGGCAGTCGTCGTGTCGCAGATCGCGATGACGCTGGCCTCGCGGCCGGAGAGCGCCCGCTCCACGACGACCCGCCGTCCCGCGTCGCCGAAGACCCGCCGCTCGATGGCGTCCTGCAGCGCAACCTCGGCCTCGTCCAGCGAGGCGCAGATCGTCACGCCCTTCCCGGCCGCGAGCCCATCGGCCTTGACCACCACCGGGCCGCCCAGCGCGGCCGCGTACGCGAGCGCAGGCGTGACGGCGTCGAACACGGCGCCGGGCGCCATCGGCACGCCGGCGCGCGACGCGATCCGCCGGCCGAGCGCCTTGCTCCCCTCGAGGGCCGCGGCCGCCGCGCACGGCCCGAAGGTCGGGATCCCGGCAGCGCGCAGGTGGTCCGTCAGCCCGGCGACCAGCGGCGCCTCGGGGCCGACGACCACCAGGTCGGCGTCCTCGCGCAGCGCCAGCGCCAGGATCGCGGGGTGGTCGTGCGCTGCCACGTCCTCGTGTATCTCGGCCACGTCGGCGTGCCCCGCGTTTCCCGGCGCCTCGAGGACGCGCTCCACGCCAGGGTCCTGTCGGAGCCGCCAGCTCAGGGCGTGCTCACGGGCGCCTCCGCCCACGACCAGGACGGTGCGGGGCTGGAGCAGGTCGTCCCCGCCGACGGTCGCGCTCACTCCGCGCGGGCCCCGCCGCTTCCGGTGGCCGAGCTGGGGACGGTGGCTGGGGCCGGCCACTGCGGCCCGCGCAACGGCGGGCCCTCGAGCGCACGTCGGCGCGGCCGCTCCCGGCGGAAGATGGTCGCCGTCCTGTCCGCCCCGACACTGACGATCGAGATTGGGACGCCCGCGAGCTCCTCCAGCGCATCGACGTACCGCCGGGCGGCAGCCGGCAGATCCTCGGCCCGGCGCACCGTGCCCAGGTCCTGGTCCCAGCCGTCGAACGTCTCGTACACGGGTTCCGCCCGGGCGAGCAGGTCACCCGAGGACGGGAAGTCCTCGACGACCGTCCCGTCGATCCGGTACGCCACGCAGAGGCGCACCTGCCGGAGCCCCGAGAGGATG
>JAJYJR010000646.1 GCA_021789355.1 Chloroflexota bacterium
CTCCCTTTTCCCAGGAGTACGTATTCGGCAAACCCGTCCTGCTCAGGTGGGCGACTCAACCATTCCGAAGTGCCGACTACTGAGGTGAGGGTGCTGGACACGGCCGATCCACGGTGGTAGTTACAAGGGTGTGGTCCGCCACTGTCGCTGTTGCAGGAGTCGAGAGCGTGAGATCGCCGATCTCCTCGAGCAGCGCGACCGCGACCACGAGGAGATCGGCCGCCTCAGGGTTGAGCGGGACGAGCTGCGCGCCCAGCTGGAGGAGTGCGCCGCGGCACGACGAGAGGCGGAGTCAGCGCGCGAGCGGCTCACGGCTCGTCTGCAAGAGAACCTGAAGCACCGCTTCGGCAGGCGATCGGAGCGCTCGGAGCAGGGCGAAGCGGCCACCGGGGCCGAGCCAGACGAGCCCGGCGGAGCGCCCTCGGGCGAGGTGAGGCGCCGTGGTCAGCAGCCGGGCCGCCCCTCGCCGCGGCGGCGCAGCTACGAGCACCTGCCCACCGAGGTGGTCCCCCACGACTTCAAGGAGCCACCGCGCTGTCCGCACTGCGACACGCCCTACGAGGAGACCTTCGGCGAGGAACGCTACGAGGAAATCCACTTCGAGGTGCGCATCTGTCGCAGGGCCCATGTCCGTCGCCGCTACCGACGGGGCTGTCGCTGCGAGGCGGCCGTGGGCATCGTCGCCGCACCAGGTGGGCCGAAGCCGATCCCAAAGGGCCGGCTCTCGGTCGGCTTCTTGGCCCGGCTCGTCTACTACAAGTTCGGCCTCGGCCTCCCCTTGGCCCGCGTCATCGCCCTGCTCGCCTCCGAGGGGGCCCGGTTCTCCCCAGGAAGCCTGACCGGCTCGCTCGACCGCCTCGGCGAGCTGCTGCACCCTCTGGCCGAGGCGATCCGTGAGCACAACGGCACCGACACCCACCTGCACGTGGATGAGACCTCGTGGAAGGTGTTCGTCCTCGTGGAGGGAAAGACCAGCTACCGGCACTGGGTGTGGGTCTTCGTCGGCCAAGACAGCGTGGCTTTTTACCTGAAGCCCTCGCGCGGGCGCGACGTCGTGATCGAGCACCTCGGGCTCGTGGCAGACGAGACCGGCCGCCTCGTCCTGCCCCACGGCCAAGAGCTCTTGCTCTCGAGCGACTTCTACACCACCTACCAGTCCTTGGGCCAAGAGGTCGCTGGCATCGTCAATCTCTGGTGCTGGGCGCACATCCGGCGCTACTTCATCCGCTTGGGAGAGGGCCACAAGTCCTGCCGGGGCTTCGCCGATGCCTGGGTGCAACGCATCAGGGTCCTCTATCGGTCCTGGTACGCCTACGTGATCGCACCGGCGGGCTCCGACGAAGAGGCAGAGGCGCTCTGTTCCTGCGGGCGCGTCGTAGACGAGATGGACGAGCTGAGAAAGGCCGAGGCCCACGATCAGACGCTGCCAGACGCGGCGCACAAGGTGCTCTCGACGCTCGACCATGAGTGGATCGGGCTTGTCGCCTTCTTGGAGCACCCAGAGATCTCCGACATCGACAACAACCGCGCCGAGCGCCACCTGCGGCGCCCGGTGGTGCTGCGAAAGGGCTGCTACGGATCGCGTTCGCTCTCACAGGCCCAGCTCGCCGCGGATGCCTGGAGCATCATCCAGACCTACGAGCTCGCCTCGTGGAACCCGCTATCGGTCCTCGAGGCCTTCCTCTCGAAAAGGGGCGAGACCGCAAGGCCGCTCACCTCGAGGGAGCTTCGAGCCTTTCTGCCCTGGGCGGCCCCCGCTGCTGCGCACAAGAACTTCAAGGCAGAGCCGCCATGACAAGCGTTCGGTTCTGCGGCCGGGACTTCAGCCAAGGCGAGCTCGAGCTCGTACGCGCCATGTGCGCCGACAAGACGGCCTATCCGACGCGGTCTTCGATCGCTCGCGCGCTGTGCGAGGCGACCAACTGGCGTGACCCGCTCGGGCGCTTGAAGGAGATGTCGGCACGGGTCGCGCTGTTGCGCATGGACAGCGCCTCGCTCATCGAGCTGCCCCCGCCGAGAAACGGGAACCAAAACGGCCGGGTCACCCGCCACCTCGATGCGACACAGCTCTCCTTCGACCAGGTGCCTTTGGCCTCGAGCCTCGCTGAGCTCGGGGACATCGAGCTTCGCCTCGTCAAGGGACGCGGCGACTCGAGGACCTGGAACCAGCTCGTCGCCGCCCACCACTACCTGGGCTACGTCCCTTTGTGCGGCGCCCAGCTGCGCTACCTGGTCGAGGCGTCCACAGCGGTCATCGGCGCGCTGTCCTTCGGTCCCTCGGCCTGGAAGTGCCGGCCGCGCGACGCGCACATCGGCTGGGACAACACCACGCGCGAGCTGCGTCTGCACTTCGTGGTCGGAAACGCCCGCTTTTTGATCCTGCCTCAGCTCCGTGTGCCCCATCTCGCGTCGAAGATCCTCGGCGCGGCGACGCGCCGGCTTGCCGCGGACTGGCACGAGGCCTACGGCTACGCTCCGGTGCTCGTGGAGACCTTCGTCGAGAGCGAACGGTTCAAAGGCACGAGCTATCGGGCTGCCAACTGGCTCTGTGTCGGACAGACGGCCGGTCGTGGCAAGCTCGATCGCTACCACGCCAACGCGCTGCCGGTGAAAGACGTGTACCTCTACCCGCTGCACCGCAGCTACCGGAGCATCCTCACCGCGCCCGGCTGATCTCTGGTTCCTAGACCGTTCTGCAGGTCACACGACGGGATCTCCGAATACGTACGACAGCCGAAAGCCCCATCGACAGCCGAACGCCGTAGAATGGCCTTCGTCGCGGCCACGGTGGTACCCTAAGGACGGTGATGAAAGCCCACCTGTCGAAGTCGACGAAGGCCTTGGCTCCTGATCACGGCGGTGGCGCCAAGGTCACGCACGCGCCGAGGACCAGCAGGCTCTCGAGAACCCTGGTCGCCGGGGTTGCGCTCGGCGCAGCCGCGCTGGGATTGGCCGCATGTGGGTCACCTGGCGCCGGCGTCGCACATGTTGTGAGCCCGGCGGTCTCGGCACCGGGCCCGTCACCGAGCGCGGTGGCCGGTGGGCGCTACACCACGATCGTGGAGATGAGCGGGCTCCAGGTCTCACCACCGGCCACTTCGACCGCCTCGGAGCATCTCGGGCTCACCTGGTCCCAGGCGGCGGCGCTGTTCGCGGCGACCTCCGCTGTCCAAGGATCCCACGCGCAGGCGATCCTCGGCTACGGGCTCGTGACCGTAAGCGGCTCGACGCTTCTAGCTGGGACGCCACGGCTTGTTCGCAGGGCCGCGTGGGTAGGGATCACCTGGGGCGGAATCACGAGCTGCCCCGCCGCGACCGTCCCGCCAAGAAGTCCCTCGCCGAGTACGGCTTCTTACCGCCAGATCTTCACCGCGGTGGTGATCTACGGACAAGGCGGTGCCGGGGCGATCGTCTACAGGAGTCGGGGAACCCCACCTTGTGGCGGCCCGATGACCGGGCCGAGTATCACCGCAGCCCGAGACGTGGTGTCGGTACCCTGGCAGCAGACGACGTCGCTGCACGGCGGGTCGGTGCGCGTCTCCTACCAGGCGCCGAGCTGTGCCACGCTGTTCTCGACCGCCGCCAGCGGCAACACCGGTACCGGCAAGCTCACCCTCACCGTGGAGCTCACCGTCCCCTTCGACCACGCCAGCTGCCGGACCACCACCGACACGACCAGCATCAGGCTGTTCCCATCCCCAGCTCCACCTGGCGCCCCGGCTGTCCCGTCACATCCAACCCTTGGTCACGGCCCGACCGGCCCGGTCAGCGTCCTCGAAGCCGGTCGCA
Organism: Chloroflexota bacterium; assembly: GCA_021789355.1. The sequence continues at coordinate 3,790 of JAJYJR010000646.1, forward strand.
TCGCCGGAGGTCCCTAGGGTTCCGGGGCACGCGCGTCGTCGGGGATACTCCGAAGCGCTGCGCCGGTGTCGGCTGGCATCCTTGGCGGCGTCGTTGAGATCGTCGGTAGCCCAGCGTCCGGCTCCCTACATGCCGGGCCTGCAGCGGTCACCATCCGCCGTTCTGGGCATACGCCCGTCATAG
>JAJYJR010000647.1 GCA_021789355.1 Chloroflexota bacterium
CGCAGCTGGTGAACGAGAGCGGTGTTCCCCGGCGCCAGGTCGACCAGGGTCCTCACGCACGGGCCCTCGGTCGGCGCGTCCCGTGGATGAAGTCGATGTCGGAACATCGAGATCGGCTTACCCCCTCGCGAGCCGCCGGCGCCAGAGGCCTATGGCGATACCGAAGGGCCCTTGCGCACATCACGCGAGCGTCACACGGGGCGACAGGCTGGGTGGCCACCTCGCAACTGCCCGCCGGAGCGCAGCGGCCCGGGTTACCCCACTCGCTTCAACCGTCCGGTGCGCTTGGCGAAGCGCTCGGCACGCGCGAACACCCACAGTCCGAGAGGCACGAGGACCACGCCCATCACGGCGAGCGGCCACGCGTCCCCCAGGAGGGATGTCGCCGACACGTTCTGCACGAGGCCCTTCCGCACGGCGTCGAGCACGTAGGTGGCCGGCGAGAAGCGCGACACCACCTGCATCCAGCCCGGCAGGATGTCCACGCTGTAGTAAACCCCGGTTATCAACGCGATACTATCGGCATCTTGTCCTCACTGCTACACTTGCGGCATGCCGGTCGACGAGGCGATGGTCCGCTACATGGGGTCGCCCCCACCCTACCCTGCGTTCTCGCTGAAACGGTACTCTCCCCGACCGCGCGCGTCGGTTGTGTGGACGAAGGAATGGCAGGACGCAGGCGTCGGGCGCGTCACGCACGACTTCGGCCTCACTGTGATCGCCGAAGGAATCGAGCGGCTCGTTTCTGGTCGGCTGGCGAAGGACAGGCCCGAGATTGAACGCATCAAGGAGCTGGGGGCAGCGGGCGTCATTCGCGTGGTCGCGGTCGCGGACTGGCGAAGGTTCAGCCGTGACGATCCGAAGCGAGTGCTGACGCTTGTCGGGCAACTCGAGACGCTGGGCGTGGTGGTGATCTCGGATGCCCAGCGCGATCTCGTCCCGTGGCAGGACCTGTACTGGGTCAAGCTCGCCTTCTACGCCGAGTTCGCGAATCGAGAGGCGGTCGACAGTTCCAAGGCGACGGCGAAGGGGATCGTCGAGGCACGAGGCGCAGGGGTGGCCTGGGGCCGGTCCCCGCTGGGTTGGAGGCGGCTCGAGCGGATCGGGGACTACACCGATCCCGACGAGCGGGCAGCCGCGCGCCGGAGAAGCTACTTCGTGCCGGACGAGAGCGACGGACCGCGGTCGATGCCGGTCCTGATGCAGGCCTACGAACTCCGCGCCGCCCGTTGGTCGTGGCGCCAGATCGGGAGGAAGTTCGGACTCGCATCTAGCTCGGTCATGCAGGCCCTCCTGGGGGACGTCGGCCCGGACGGCGTCCGCTCCAACCTGCGGAACCGCGAGCAGGTCGGGGCCGACCTCTATGACCTGGTCATATCGATGGGGCCTGGCGGGGAGCCAGCCCACACTGCTCGGCGACCGTGGTTCTTCCGTGGCCTCGTCCATTGCCCCTTCTGCGACAGCCGCATGTCCGGCTCCGAGAAGATCGATCGCCACAAGACCCGGTACTACGACTGCGACAACGCCAAGGGCAAGAAGCATGCCTGGACGACCGTCCGCGAGGATGTGCTGCTGGCGGCGCTGCGGTGGGACCTCGCGCAAATGGCCTTCAACGACGAGCAGGTCGCGCGAATCGAGAGAGCGAGCAGGACGCCGAGGCGACATCGGGAGGTCGAGCGAAACCGGAGGAATCGGGACGAGATCCTACGTCTCATCCGGAAGGCGAACGTCAAGTTCGACGCGGACGGGCTCACTGAGGACGAGTATCGGGCGCAGATTCGGGACTTGCGGGCGCGCCTCGCCGAGATCCCGAACGACCCGCCGGAGCTGGCGATCGCGGGCCTGATGGAGCAGCGGCAACAGCTATCGCACTTCGCCGAGATCCTTCCCGCTCGGCCTGCCGACCCCGCCGAGGTCAAGATCCTGGTGCCTATCCTGCGACGGATCCTCGTCCGTGTAGACCTCGACAAGGACACGCGACGTCCGACGTTCACGTACACGCGGCTCATCGAGGAGATCCGCCGCGTAGCCCGGACTGCCGGAGTGTGGGAGGAGGCCGGTGTCGATGAGCGGGACTGGCTGAGCCCAGCCGAGGTCTCGGAGGCCACGGGATGGTCGAGGTCGACCGTGAGCCGCTGTCTTCGCGCGGGGGACATCCCGGCCGGCAAGACCGATGCACCTCGACTCGGCCGGTACCACATCCCCCGAGCGTGGGTCGAAGCGCACGTGGGCAACCCTCCCCCGGGAAGGACAACGCCGCTACCACCGGCGGATGGTCCACTGACCATCGCGGAGCTCGCTGAGCGGAGTGCCTTGGGCTACCGGACCGTGCTCGGACTCGTGCGCTCCGGACGGGTCCCGAGCGAGCGGACGGGAGAGGGCCGACACAAGCGGTACCGGATCCCGCCAGACGCGGTCGCCTCCGAGGCGATCACTCGAGCACGAGAGCTGAGCACGGCCCGACATTCCCGCGCGCTTGGGGCACAAGGAGCTTAGGCAGCTTCCTTCACGTGCTCGACGCTGCTGGCATTCTTCTCGTCGGCCGTGGCGGCGTCGCGCGCCGCGCGCTCACGGCGATATGCCAGCACGGCGGCGAGCTCGTCCGCGATCGAGTCCACGAGGGCGCGAGCCTCGGAACTGATGTCCAGATCAGTCACCACGAACGACACTGATGCGCTCCGCTGCGAGCCCAGAACCTGGGGCTGGCGGAGGTTCGGCGAGGGTCTGCAATGCGCAAGGGAGGCGCCCACGGAAGTGGTGCACCCCCGCACCATGGGGGTTCCCCTGCGCCGGGTTTCGCGCCTGATCCGCGTGCGCCTTGCGCATGTCCCCTTGCGCGCAAGGCGGATACGCACATCGGCGCGCTGAACTTGCGCTGCGAGCCGCGCTGGCGAGCATCCAGCATGGGTCATCGTCCACCTGCCGCGCTCCTCGCCGAACTCGGAATGAGGAGCCTCAACCGGCTGGTTCTCGTGCCACTGCGCCGGGCGATCGTCGGCGAAGACGCCTGGACCTCGTTCTACGAGTTCGGCCACGACGGCTACCCCTGGTGGTGGTACCGCGAGGGCACCGACGGGCGCCTCGTCCTCGTGGGACCGATCGGCTCCCAGCCCGCCGCGCCCGTGCCGACGCGGGCCGCCCCAGCGCCCGTGCACTCAGGATCGGCGGCCGGCGTCTCTGTCCGACTGTCTGGAGGGCAGGTCACGACGCCGATCGTTGGTTACCGCCCTGAAGTCCACGGCGAAGCAGTAGCCCTGCTGGACCTGCTCTGCGCGCTCCTGCACGGCTACGACGCCACTGGCGGCCGGGTAAGGGATCAGCTGAGTCCAAGCCTCCTCGCGCGTGCGTGGGGCACGCGCACCGGTCATACCCAACGGAAGGCAGATCGATACCTCGCCGAACTCGGCGCGGCGAGGATTCTCGAGCGGACGACAGTCGGGTCGCGCATAGAGTGGCACGTGCCAGCGGACACCCTCCAGCGGTTCCGGGACATCCACGGCTTCACCGTCGCCCAGTGACGTGCGACGGGCTACCGGGGTCGGGGCTGGCGAGCAACCGGAGCATCGTGCTGATGAGCGCCAAAACGACGTCCACAGTGTCGTCGGCCGGATGGAACGGCGCGCCCGGCGGGCGACGGTCGGCGATCGCGACCACCGCGAGTAGGTTGGCCACGAGCAGGAGCGCCTCGGTCTGGCGGATCGCCCACAGCGTGCCCAGGGCGCCGATGGCGACCAGCACGAGCAGCCACTGGCCGGCGCGAGTCTTCCAGATGCTCGGACGCTCGCGGGCCTCTCGCGGTCGTGTGGCAGGCCCCTGAGCCGAGGCAGCCGGCGGCCGTCCGGCCCCAGCGGTTGAAGCCGGCGACGTCGGACGGGCGTTCCGCACCGCCGCGTACGCGCGGTTGATCGCGACCATGCGACGGGCGCTGCCCGCGCGATCCGGGTGGTACCGCATGGCCAGGCGGTGGTACG
>JAJYJR010000648.1 GCA_021789355.1 Chloroflexota bacterium
CGTCGGGGCCCCGTCGACCATATCGGGACCTCCGCGGGTCGCCACTCACCCGTCGAACCCTGCGAATGGGCAGGCTCAGGCCGTCACGCCGCGCCGATCGGTGGATCCGGGCTAAGGACAAGGTCTACGTGGTCCAGACTCACACGAAGGTCATCGAGCGTTGCGTCCTTATGACGACCGACCCCGGTGATCTCGTACTTGATCCGACCTGCGGCAGCGGTACGACCGCCTACGTCGCCGAGCAGTGGGGTCGCCGCTGGATCACGGTCGATACGAGCCGCGTCGCGCTCGCGCTCGCACGCACCCGTCTCATGTCGGCCCGCTACCCGTACTACCTGCTCGCCGACTCACCCGAAGGACGTCGCAAGGAGACAGAACTGACCGGTCAGCCGGCATCCGAGGGACCGATCGGCGGCGACATCCGCCAGGGCTTCGTGTACGCGCGGGTACCGCACGTCACCCTGAAGTCGATCGCCCAGAACCCCGACATCCACGAGGGTATGAGCAGTGCGGAGATCGACGCCGCGATCGCCCGCCACGCCGACACCGAGCTGCTATACGACCGACCGTACGATGACTCCAAGACCATCCGGGTCGCGGGACCATTCACCGTTGAGAGCCTGTCGCCTCACCGGATCGTCACCGACGTCCCCGATGACGCGCCGGTGTCGGAGCAGACTCCAGTCGCGGAGAGCGGGCGCTTCGTGGCCACCGTCCTCGACAACCTGCGCACCTCCGGGGTGGACAATCGGATCAAGGGTGAGCGCTTGCGCTTCGAGACGCTCGACTCCTACCCGGGTGCCAGGCTGCAGGCCGACGGGGTGTATGCCGAGGGCGAGCACACCCGGCGGGCGGCCATCGCGCTTGGACCGCAGTACGGCACCGTGGACGCGGCGCTCGTACGCAGCGCGGCGATAGAAGCCGTCAACGACGGCTTCGACTTGCTTATCGTGGCCGGCTTCGCCTTCGACGCATCCGCCGCCGAGGTGGATCACATCGGACGACTGCCGATCCTGCGGGTCAACATGAACCCCGACCTCATGATGGGCGAGGACCTCCTGAAGAAGACCCGCGCTGGCAACCTCTTCACCGTCTTCGGCGAGCCTGACGTCGAGATCGCCGAGGAACCCGACGGGCAGTTCACGGTGGCGATTCGGGGACTGGACACCTACAACCCGGCCACCGGCGAGATCCGCTCCGACAGCACTGACGACATCGCCTGCTGGTTCCTCGACACCGCATACAACGGCGAGGCGTTCTTCGTGCGCCACGCCTACTTCTGCGGCGGCGATCAGCCCTACGACAAACTGAAGCGCGCCCTCCGGTCCGAGATCGACGAGGCCGCCTGGGCCTCGCTCTACTCCACCGTCAGCCGCCCCTTTCCGCGCCCGTCCAGCGGCCGCATCGCCGTGAAAGTGATCAACCACTACGGGGACGAGGTGCTGAAGGTGTATGGCGTCTGACGGGTCTATCGAGCATTGGCCGCTGGACCCCCGAGGCGACGGGCCCGCGCGCGGGCACTCGACGGGCGCCAATCACTGGCAGACTCGGACACTTCGGCTCGGATTCGGGACACTTGGGTCGTACTCGACGGGGGACGGGGCTACGGCTTCGGCCGATCCTCAGACCGCGTCGGCAGGAACTGCTGGTACGCACGCTGTAGGTACGCAATCGCGTCATCGGCGGCGACCATGTAGTTCAGCTGCTCCTGCACGAACTTCAGCCGGTGGCTCGCGCTCTCGATTATCTCCGCCCACGTGACAGCCCACACCCGGACGTTGCCTTCCTTGCTGCTGTGGTACTGGCCCGGCGGCAGCCCATCCTTGTTCGTCATCTCAACGGCGTAGTCGTCCAACTCGTCCGACACGACCCAGAAGTCCCAATCCACGTCCTTGATGTTGAACCGGGCATCAGCTGCCACGGCGATTGCGTACTTGGTGATCTGCGTAAGCTCGTCGGACCCGACCTTCGCGCTCGGCCGCTTCAACTCGACGACGAGGTGCTCGCGCCGCTTTCGCGCCTGCTTCATGGACGCGCCAAACATCAGGTCGATGATCCTCACCTTGCCGTCCGAGTCGAGGACCGGATCATCATCGGCCGTGACGCCTTCGCCGAGCAGCTTGCGGTGCTGGGCGAGGACCTCGTTGAGGGATCTGTCATCCACGGCGAGGGCGTACTCCTCGCCGAAGATCCACGGCTCGCTGCGGACGATCTTGTGGAGCTGGGAGCGCTCCTTGAGGTTCGACTTCATCTTCGGATCGAACAGCAGGTACTCAAGGCCAGCGATGAACTCAAGGCGTCCCGCGATCCGGCGCGACGCGGTGACGATGGAAGTGAGCGTCGTGTGCCGAAGCAGTTCGTCGAGCCATTCCATCTGCTCTTTCGGCAGCTTCAGGACTTCCTCGAAGATGTGGCGTAGCTCGGTCGGCTCGCTCTCAAGCGCCTGCTCGATCAGTCGCAGCGAAAGCCGCTTTGCGCGCGGGTCGCGCGTCGAGTTGACGGCCTTTGAGGCTGTGTAGGCGACGACGTCGAACAGCTGGCGCTTAACGGACTCGACCTCATCTCTGGCGGGCTCGACGAACGGGTAGACGTCCTCCGCCTGCCAACTCTGGATCACGTCGCGCGCGCGCTGGGCTTCGCGCTCCTCGAAATGCTGCTTAATCGCCGCACGAGCCGCAGCGACGAGGGGCGACAGCCCTTCGGGCTCGAATCCCGCCAGGAGGAGCTGGTCCTCCATGTCGCGGATGAGCCGGGCTTTCAGGTAGGCGGAGTAGCTGATCCCCGGCGGCTGAACCCCAGCCTGGACTTCGTGGAGAGCGACGCCCTCTTGGTCGCAGAGGTAGAGCGTGTGGTCGTCGATCTTCCGCTTCCATTCGATGATCGTGAGTGTGGCGCCCGAGCCCTGCATGAGCACGTCCGTGATCGACGCGTACAGTTCCTTTGGGTCCAGCGTCCGGCCATCGAGGCGAACAGTCACAGTCGGGTACTTCAGAAGGTGGAGCGCAAAACGCGCCGTGAGCTTCAGCGGCGTCTCGTCTGAGAAGAGACCTGACGGCGTGTCCGTGATGCCATCTACTGTCGCGACCGTTCCAGTCGGCTGATCCGTCTCCTCCGGCGGCATAACCTCTGCGTCTCTCAGACTAGCGCGGTCGATCTCGATCTTCGAACGAAGGTGCTTCCCGCCGACCTCGGCAACCGTGTCCCAAATTACCCGTACGCCACCGATACCCAGCGACCTCCAGCGACCCTGGCCGCGCTTTCCGTGGAGGCTGCGGCCTTTCGTCTTCGATCGGTCGGCGTGCAGCTTCCACGAACCGCCCAGCCGGTCGAACGCCGCGCTTATTTCATCGGGGGTCATGCCGTGGCCGTCGTCCTCAACCCGAACAGCGTCGATGCCACCGATGAGGTTTCGCTCGTATACGACGGTTACGTTGTCGGCGTCGGCGTCGAGAGCGTTCCACATCAGCTCCGTCAGCCCCTCAACGGGTGACCGGACTAGCGACGCAAGGTGGTCTTCCTGGACGGAGACGGACAGGCGCATCGGGGTCAGTATCGCAGGGCGGTCTTGTGCTCGTTGGGGCGACCGCCGCGGTGCCGGGGCTTGCATATAGAACACCTGGTCGGAATCTAGCGCGGCAGGACACCGACCGCAAGGGGGCGGCGGCCCGGAGGCTCGCGCGGCTCCGCGCGAGTGCGACGTCTGGATCAGGGCCAAGACGCCACCATCCGTTCATAGTGTCGGGCCTGCGACCGCCCGCTCTCCTGTCCGAAATCGGCCGACACTGGCGCGGGTCTGGCAAAGACGACGCCCGGAGCCGCATACAGAGTGCGTCTTCGTCTGCCCGTGCGTGCCGCACGTCGTCGCCACGCGCTTGCTCGCGAAGGCAAACGGGGTCATCCTCAGACCATGCATCGGCCCGAGATCCTCGACCTCTGGCCACCGCGGCAACCATGGCGGGTCGCCCGACGC
>JAJYJR010000649.1 GCA_021789355.1 Chloroflexota bacterium
CCAAGGAGCTGGGCAAGGGCACCGGGCTCGGCCTCGCCATGGTGGATGGGATCGTGCGCCAGTCGGGCGGCCACATTTGGGTCTACTCTGAGCCCGGCCTGGGCACCACCTTCAAGATCTACTTTCCGCAGGCGTCCGTCGAGGGCGAGATCCGGTCCCACGTTCCAGCGCCGGAGCCGGTCGCGGCCGGCACGCCGACCGTGCTCCTCGTGGAGGATGAGACAGGGGTTCGAGCGCTGGCCCGACGGTTCCTCGCTGCCGCCGGCTATACCGTGCTCGAAGCGGCCGGTCCGGCGGAGGCCCGGGAGTTGATCGCGGCTCACGCGCCCTCGATCGACCTGCTGCTCACGGACATCGTGATGCCCGGCGGCGGAGGGCCCGAGATCGCCCGCGCGCTGGCGACCGCGAACCCGGTGGCCGCGGTCGTCTACATGTCGGGCTATTCGGACGAGACGATCACGCACCACGGTGTGCTCGAGCCGGGCACCGCCCTGCTGCACAAGCCGTTCAGTCGCGAGCGGCTGCTGCAGGCGGTCCGCCTCGGGCTTGCCGCGGGTCGCTCGGCGCAGGGAGCGTGAGCGACCAGGCCTCGCACGGAGACGCCGGCCACGGTGTCCCCATCCGTGAAACCGTCGGCGGTCTGCGAACAGGCGCGTCACCCACCGCCCCCCGCTCGGTCACCGCGGGATAGCGCCGAGTGCCAACACGACCACGTGCTGGAGCGGTCGCGGCAGGCCTCTCGGTGAGCAGGAGAACGGGCCGGCCGAGGGGTCACCGTCGCGGGCCCGCCCGTGGGAGCGCCGCGATGCGCCGCACGCACGTTGACGAATAGCGCTTGACAGCGCATCGTGCATCAGTCGCCGCAACGATGCGGTCCCAGGGGAGCACGAATGGTGGCCGTCCGTTGCAGTCACCCGTGATCCTGGCGGCGGCACGCGTCGGTGCCCCGTCGTGGCGCCGTCGGGCGCGGGCATGCACGCGCGCGCTGCGTTACGACGTGCATCTCCTCCTGACCGTATCGCTCGCCGCCCTGGCCCTGGTGGTCGAGCTGGCGGAAGGGGACATGGGCGAATCGGTCACCGTGCTCGCGGCAGCGGTGGCGTTGGTCGCCCTGCAGGTCCTCGCGCGCGGCGCGGCGCGCTGCCGCCTGCTGGCGGGGCGACCAGCCGCGATCGACACGCTCCGTTTCGCGCTCACCCTCGCCTTTGTGACGGTCATTGTCCAGACGGCCGGGAACGGCGGTGACCTGCGACTGGCCCCGCTGTACATCCCGGTCGTGGCGATGGCCGCCGGCATCGGGTCGGGGGGCGTGGTGGTCATCGCCCCCCTGGCCCTCCTCGGGCTGCTGGCGCCCGAGGCCCTGCGCTCGTCCGGGCGGCTCGATGAAGCGGTGCTCCGGGCGATCGCGCTGAGCGGGGTGACCCTCATCGTCGCCATCGGGTACTGGCGCGCCGCCGCGGCGGACCGGCGGCGCGCGCGGCAGATGCGCAGTCTCGAGGCAGTCAGCCGCCAGCTGGCCGAGGCTGGTCCGACCCCCGACGTCCTCAGCGCGGTCATGGCCGTGCTGGCTGATCGGTTCGGCTACCGGTACGTGTCGCTCCATGTCATCCAGGACGATGGGATCGCGCGGCTGGCGGCGCAGCGGGGCTACGCAACGACCCTCGACATCGACGCCACGCGGGGCGTCGTCGGCCGCGCGATACGGACGCAGCAGCCAGCCTTCGTCCCCGATGTGCGGGCGGATCCCGACTACGTGAGTGCCGATCCCGCCGTCGGCAGCGAGATCTGCGTTCCCCTGCTCGCCCGCGGCGCGCTGCTCGGCATCCTCAACGTGGAGTCGGTCGTGGCGCGGCCGCTCGGCGATGCCGACCGCGGCGTGCTCGTGACCGTCGGCGACCGCCTCGCCGCGGCACTGGCGCTCGCGCTGGAGCGAGCGAGGTTGGCGGAACGCGCCGCGACCTTCGGGCACCTCGTCGAGTTCTCCGCGCGCGTCAGTGGCGTGCTCGCCGAGACCGAGCTGTACGAGGCGATCATCGACGCCGCATGGCTCGTCGTGCCGAGCGATCTGGTCGGTCTGACGGTGGTCGATCGGACGTTGGGGACCTACCTCGTGCGGGCCACGCGCGGTGCCGAGGGGGTCGTCGGCCAGGAGATCAAGCCCGGGGAAGGTATGGCCGGCTGTGCGATCCGCGATCGCGTCCTCGTGCGCGCCGATGATTACGATCGAGCCGTCTTCCCCGCCGCCGTCCGCGCCGGGACCGCTGTCGATCGCTTCGGCTCGGCGGTGGGCGTCCCCCTCGTGCGCGACGGCGCCGTGATCGGCGCGCTCACCCTCGGCCGGGTCGATGGCGCTCGGCCCTTCACGAGGCTGGAGCTCGAGGCGCTGGAGCTGCTGAGCAATGAGGCCGCCATGGCGCTCGGCGCGGCGACCCTGCACGCCGAACTCGCCGAGCGCGCCCTCCACGATGCGTTGACGGGTCTCCCCACCCGCGCACTCTTCATGGCCCGCCTGGAGCATGCCTTGCGGCGGGCCAACCGGGCGCGCGATGGCGGCGTGACGGGCGTGCTCTTCCTCGACCTCGACGACTTCAAGCAGGTCAACGACACATTCGGACACCGCCACGGAGACGCCGTGCTCGTCGCGGTGTCCCGGCGTCTCGAGGCGGGCCTGCGAGCGGGCGACACCGTGGCCCGCTTCAGCGGGGACGAGTTCATCATCCTGCTGGAAGGGCTTGAGAGCCCAGCGTCGGCCGAGGCAGCGGCCGTTCGGTTGCTCGAGCTCCTCGCGCCGGCGCTCGAGGTCGAGGGGCAGGAAATCATCGTCTCGGCGAGCGTCGGCATGGCGACCGCGGTGCCGGGCGAGGCGAGTGCGGACGAGCTCGTGGGGCACGCGGACCTGGCGATGTACGCCGCGAAGGCGGCGGGTCGCGGGCAGGTCGAGGGCTTCGAGCGACAGATGTCCGTCGTCTCTCAGCGGCGACTGGAGCTCGTTCCCGAGCTCCGGCGCGCCATCGAGGACCGCACGCTGCTCGTCCACTACCAGCCGATCTTCGATCTGGCGACGCGGCGGATGACCGGCGTCGAGGCCCTCGCGCGATGGCCGCGGCCGGGTCACGGATTCGTCCCGCCGAGCGAGTTCATTCCGCTGGCCGAGGCGTCGGGACTCATCGGCCGCCTGGGCCAGCTCGTCCTCCAGACGGCCTGTCGCCAGGTCCGCGATTGGCAGGGGCGCTGGCCCGCCGCGGCCGGTCTCGAGCTCAGCGTCAACGTGTCGACCCGCGAGTTCCGGCAGGGCCTCGTCGCGTCGGTACGCCAAGTCCTGAAGTCGGCCGGCCTCGACCCCCGCACCCTGAAGCTCGAGATCACCGAGTCCGCGATGTTCGAGGAAGCCGGCGTTGCCGAGGCGGCGATGGCTGAGCTCCGCGGGCTCGGCGTGCGGTTTGTCGTCGACGACTTCGGGACCGGGTACTCCGCGCTGGGCTACTTCAAGCGCTTCGGCATCAGCGGGCTGAAGCTGGATCGATCATTCGTGCAGGGCCTCGGCCACGGCGCCGCCGACACGGCCATCGTGACTGCCGCGCTGGCCTTCGCCCGAACCCTCGGCCTCAGCGTGACCGCGGAGGGGATCGAGGATCTCGACCAGCTCGACTGGCTTCGTGCGGCTGGCTGCGAGCTCGGCCAGGGCTACTTGCTGGCGCGGCCGCTCCCGGCCGAGGCATTCGAGGGGCTGCTCGCGGAGGTGGCTCTGCCCGCGCCCGCTGAGCCGAACCGAACGGAGCCGTCGGCTGGCGAATAGCCCGGCCCTCACGGAGCGCGGCACTCGTGGACGCGCAGGTCGCGCCTGGCGGCGCACGGACGTCGCCTACCGGCAGCCGCGGCAGGCGCGCCCCGCCAGCATGGCAATGCGTCGGTGGTGCCTGGACCGTCGCGCCCTACTCGGCCCCGGG
>JAJYJR010000650.1 GCA_021789355.1 Chloroflexota bacterium
CCCGGGAGGGCAAGGTGGTGTGCTTCTTCCAGGCGGCGGCGAAGTTCAGGTCGCGCTACGCGACCCTCGGCTTCCAGCAGGATGCCTCGCTCGACGACGACGACATGTGGCCGGTCGCCTTCGCCCTCACACGCCTGACTCCCGTGACCGAGCGGCGGATCGGCGAACTCGTCAAGCAGGCGGCGGGCTGAGCCCCGGGTGTCCTGCGCGACAACGACGATGCCCGAACTCCTGGTCGACCTCAGCACTTCGCTCGACGGCCACGCGTGAGCCACCGGCCCGATCAGCGAACCGCCGCCCTCGCACAGCCAGCGTCGCTCCGTTCCCGAAGCGCCGCGTTCGCCCTCGACTACGTGCTGATCGCCGGCTACGTCGGCCTCCTGGTCGCGGTGGGCCTCGTCGTTCGGCTGGCCGCCCCCGACGTCTCGAGCGTCCTCTTCGGCAGTCCGATCAGGGGCGAACTGACGGGCTTCCTCATGCTCACACTGCCGGTCACCCTGTACTTCGCCATCTCGGAGCACTCGACGGCCGCGAGCAGCTGGGGCAAGCGTCGCCTCGGGCTGTGGGTCGTCACAGCCGGCGGCGGGCGGCTCGGGCTCGCTCGGTCGGTCCTGCGCAGCGGCCTCAAGTTCGCGCCTTGGGAGCTTGCCCATGCCGCGATCTGGCAGTTCACGTTCGCCGGGCCAAGGCCACCGGCGGCGCTCGACGTGGTCCTGGGCGTGGTCTGGCTGCTCGTCGGACTCAACTTCCTGAGCGCCCTGATTGACCGGCGACATCGCGCCCTGTACGACCTCCTCGCCGGGACCGCCGTCCTCCAGGTCCGGCCGCCACATGCCGAGCGGACGTAGGCCCGCCCGAGCCCGGCCGTGCTGCTCGATCCTGCAGAGCGGGCCGACTGACCGCCGACGATCGGCCTGACGTTCGGCGCCGGCTCACCCGATCGAGACTGGGCCGGCCCGGACCTTGCCGTCCGGGTATCTGCGGCTGATGATGGCGACGTGAGTGGCGGCCATCGCCTCACGAACCTGCTGTTGACCTGTGGGGCGGTCGCCGGACCCCGCGACCACCGACCTTCCCGTGACGATGCGGCTGGCCGAGCCGCCCGAGCCCTGCGGGTGGCTCCGGAGCGCCTGGCCCGGCAGCGCTTCCGCACCGCCGGACGCGCGGCCGACCGCGAGGTCGGGGTCGTCGCGGCCGTACTGGCCGCTGGCTCCGAGAAGGCCGCCGGACACGGCCTCTCGGCCTGTCGCACTGGACCGTCATGCATCACCTCGCGAATGCCAGGTCGAAGGTGGGCGTCACCACGACAGCCCGGCTGCCGGAGCCGCAGGGCCCTCGATCTGACAGACAGGAGGGTCCGGGACCGATAGAGTCCGACCTGCACCCCGTCGTCCGAAAGGAACGCCCATGCAGCTCGTCCGTCTGCCCGCCTGGGCCATCGCCGTCGTCGGCGTCGTCATGGTCGTCCTGGGGATTGCCCTCGGCCGGCCGCCGCTCGCGATCGTCGGCCTGATCCCCCTGGCCGTAGCCGCGCTGCGATTCCTTGGCATGGTTCAGTAGGCCACCGACCCGGACCGCGAGCGTCGCCCCTCCGCGCTTTCGCGGCACCCCTTCCCCGAGACCAGCAGCATCGTCCTTCCGGTTGGAAGGCGTCAGCGCACTCGACCGTAAGCACCACCTGGGGAACGCGCGGTCCAAGGCGGGGCGGAGACGACGGCGCAGCTGGTGTGGATCCCGGCGCCCAGGCTGCCCGAGCCGGACGAAACGGTCCGGAGATGGACTGAGGGGAAGGTCCGCGGTCGGGTGGCCGGCCGACGCCCAGGTGCGTCCGGGAGGACACGACCACGATGCCGGGAATGTCGCTCATCCTTGGCACGCTGCCAAGCATACTTGACATCCAGCATCAGCTCGGCGCATGATCCGCCCATGGGAGAAGGCCACGAACCTCGCCTGAGGAACCGGATCCGGGTGGCCCGCGCCGAGCGGGACCTGTCGCAGGACCAGCTGGCGCGGGCGGCCGGCGTGAGCCGCCAGACGATCAGCTCGATCGAGACGGGCCAGTACTGCCCGTCGACCCTGCTCGCGTTCCGGCTGGCCCGCGTGCTCGGCTTCGGGGTCGAGGAGCTGTTCCAGCTTGAGGAAGGTGATTGATGAATGACCTGCACATGCGCGACGAGCGGGAGCTCGCCGTCCATCTTGCCGCCGACCGGCTGGCCTACCTGGCCCTGTCGTTCGGGCTGCTCGTCCTGGCTTTCATCCGCGGCGTGCGCGGCGAGTCGGCCTGGGACCTGCTCGCCCTCGTGGTCCTGGGCGGCCTCGTCTCGCTGGCGTACCGGATTCGCCATCGGGCGGTTGACCGTCGATCCGGCGTGCTGCTCCTCGTCTCCGCGATCCTCGCCGCGGTTGTGGCAGCGATCGCGGTCGGCATCGTCGTCGTCGGCGTCCTGGCAAAGCGAAGCTAGGGCCGGCACGCCATGACGCGCCGACACCCGTGTTGAGCCGGCAATCTCGGCCTGCGCCTCCGCACCGGCCGTTCCTCGCGCGGCCCCTGGTGCGCCAGAGTCGGGGCGAGAGGCGTCATCATCCGCCAGCAATCGAGGCCCTGCGCTGCCGTCCGCCGCTGTGCCATAGCCCCGGGTGATGGAGACGAATCGAAGCCCGCGGCTGGACGAGCTGATCGCGTCGACGCCGGGCTGGAAGGGCGAGGTGGTGGCCCGGCTCCGCGCGGCGATCCACGCGGCCGACCCGGACATCGCCGAGACCTGGAAGTGGGCCTCGGCGAAGCTCCCGGGGACGCCCTGCTTCGAGCACGGCGGCATCGTGTGCCACGTCAACGTCCTCAAGGAGCGCGTGCGGCTGACGATGAGCGGCGGCGCGTCGCCGCCCGACCCGCACCACCTCTTCACCGCGTACCTCGACAGCAGCACGCGACGCGGCATCGACTGGTACGAGGGCGACGCGTTCGACGCGGCAGCGGTCGAGGCCATCGTTCGGGCCGGCGTGGCGAAGCGCGGGACGTAGCCGACTTCGCCGCGGGGAACGGGGGGCGCCTGCCGCCGTGACCGGAAGACACGGCCGGCAGACCAGCGCAGTGTTCGCGGGTTGCGCGGCGAGCGTCATGCTCAGTCGAGGATCAAGCGCGTTCGCTGGAAGCGCAGCATCGCCGCGGCGAAAAGGGCGACGTCCAGCACCGCCAGGATCGCGGCCAGGCCAACCCCGATGGCGAGCCAGTCGAGGCCGACGAGCGTGTCGATGACCTGACGGCGCACGTCCGCGGGCAGGGCCGGGATCGCGAGCGCCGGGACGAGCAAGACCGCCACCACGACCAGGCTCATGTTCTGGGCGGCCTGGCGGACCGTCGGTGCCCGAAGCGCCACGAGCGAGCCGCCGCAGGCGACGAACCCGGCGCCGAGCAACCCGAACACACCGAGGATCAGGATGGCCTGAGGGGAGTAGAGCAGGATCGCCTGGTCCGTGTTGGCGAGGTTCACCGTCACCAGTCCCACCATGGCGTTGACGACCATGAAGCTCCAGCCGTAGGCAACCGCGGCCACCACCTTGCCGAGCAGGATCGATAGGTCGGCGAGGCGGCTGGCCAGGAGCGTTTCGAGGGTGTGGCGCTCGCGCTCGCCGGCGATCCCATCGGCGATCATGTTGCTCGCGAGCAGGAGCGGCACCCAGGCGAACGGCAAGATCGCCGCCGGCTGGCGCACCAAATCCGGGCCGATCTGGAGCGGCAGGACGACGCCGAACACGACCACGGAGAAGAGCAAGCCCCGCAACGAGCGGCGCAGGGTCCCGGACTGGAGGAGCATCTCGCGCAGGTCCTTTTGGGCGATCGTGAGCGCGTCCTCGATCATGCGTCAGCTCCCACGAGGGCGAGGAACGCCTCCTCGAGGTCCGCGCCGCCCTTCCGGACCTCGTCGATGGCCACGCCCTCG
>JAJYJR010000651.1 GCA_021789355.1 Chloroflexota bacterium
CACGTGGAAGGGCTCGCCGTCGGCTCGCTGCAGGGACGGCACCGACGTGAAATACCCGTTCCCTGCCGCGCGCACCTCAAGCTGCGGCGCCCAGTCGACCGGGATCGAGTCGGCGTTCCGCACCTGGAACCGGATCCGGAAGGGCGCATAGCGCTGCTCCGCGAGGATGGCGGCATCCTCGGGCAGGTAGACGGGCGCCAGCGTGGTGGCGTCGATGTCGCCCAGGGTGGTGTGGGCGACGACCACCGGCGGGGCCACGAGGATCACCACCGGATCCGTCACGGATTGTCCGCCGCGGTGGCCGTAGCGCGCCTGGACCGACGCGGTGAAGGCGGGACGACCGGCGTCCGGGTCGACGAACGGCGCGCGCAGCACGATGCGGTGCGCGGTCCGGGTCCCGCCCCGGACGGTACGCGAGGACCAGGCGATCTCCCGAGCCGGTCCGTCGTATGCGCCGCCGTCCGCGTCGACCACCTCCCAGCCCGGCGGGATCGACGTGGCGAGGCGTGCGTCGCGGAGCTTCCGGAGCGCCCGCCCGTCGACCTGGACCGCGAGGAGGCCCCCCGGTTCCACGCGGTGCAGGCCGGCCTCGGGTGCGTCCGTGGTCAGTGCGACCTGTCCATCCCCGGGACCCGCGGTCACGATCTCCACCACCGCGTACAGCCCCGGCGACGGGATCGGGGCCCGGAGGCTGCCGTCGGCCAGCGTCGTGGCCAGGACGGACCAGGTGCCGTCGTGGCGGGCGATGCGGAGATCCGCGATCTCCGAGTCGCCGAGTGCGATCGAGGCGACCGGCACCCGCAGCGTGGCGGCGCCAAGGCCGGCGACGGGACCGCCCGAGTCGGCATCGATCGCGAGCAGGGCGTAGCCCGCGAGCGGCGGCGCTCCGTCGAAGTCCGGGAGCGCGCTGCCCGCCGCGCGAAGGCTGATGGTCGTCGGTGCCGCGAGCCCACCCGGCGCCACGTCGAGCCAGGCGCCGGCCCCGCCGACCGTCCCGCCGTCCGCGCCGAGCGTGCCCGGTGGAAGGGGCGTCGGAGATGGCGATGGCTCAGGGGACGCGGATGGGTCGGCCGAAGCGGAGGGATCCGGAGGCGACGATGCAGTCGGATCAGGCATCACTGAGGGGTCTGGAGTCGCCGACGGGTCTGGGAGGTTCGACTGCTCCGGGGAGGCCGACGGATCAGGCGCGGCAGAGGGGTCGGCCGAGGGTGTCGGATCCGGCGACGGTGGAGCGGAGGGATCGGTCGAGGCCCCGGGATCAAGTGGCGGCGACGCGTCCGGGACCGGGGTGGGGTCGGGCACGGGCGTCGCGGTCATCTCCGGGGCTGGGGTCGGATCCGGAGCCGGCGTCGGCGCAGGATCGACGGCGGGAGTCGCCGACGGATCCGATGTGAGCGCGACGACCCGGGCGGGACCAGCCGGCAGCAACGCAATCCCGAGCGCCACGACGAGCGTTGCCGCGACGAGCAGGGGGCGTGCGTGCCGGCCTCGATGCCGCGCCGGTTCGTTCAGGGTCGCCACGTGGGGGTCTTCTCCGGACGCTGCTCGCGTGGAGTCCGGTGGCCGCCCGGGTCCCGGGCGGCCACCGGCGTCGAAGCTACGGAAGGATGGGGTTGGGCGTGGGACCCACCTGAGTCCCGACCGTGATCGTTTCGGTCGGGTCGTGGCAGGCCTGGCAGGTGCCGCGGTTGTCGATCTTCAGGAGGCGGCTGTCTCCCACGGGCGCGGCCGCGCCACCGGGGTAGGCCATGTTGGCCGAGTAGATCCCAGTCATCTGG
Organism: Chloroflexota bacterium; assembly: GCA_021789355.1. The sequence goes on from JAJYJR010000651.1 coordinate 1,779, forward strand.
GCGTTGGACCCATGCGCGACGTGGCACGTCGTGCAGGCCATCCCCTTGCCGGCCGTGTAGTGGCGATGGGTGAAGATGGCATCCCCCGAATCGATCGAGGCGCCATCAGAGGCGTACCGCGTGTGGCACTGTGTGCACCACGCGGTGATCTGGGTGTCGAACGTGGACGGCAGGCCGTTTGGCGCGTCGTTGGCCGTACCATTGACGCCATTCCAGGGAAGCTTCCGATGCAGGTAGTCGCCGGCGACGTTCGAGTAGCTGCCGGCCACCACCTGGCTCGCGTAGAGCAGGTAGGTCGACGGCGCGCCCTCCGTGCCCTTGAGCTGGATGACGGTGTAGTTGCGCGTGTCACCGGCCTGAGGCAGCGGCGCATCCGTAACGTCGACGTCCGTCGTCGCGGCCACGGCTGTCCCGCTCCCGACCCCCGGGATCGGGTTCAGGATCCGGTACTGGTTGTTGCCATGCGGGTTGTGGCAGCTGGTGCACGTCAGCTCGGTGTCGCCACCCGGGTCGGGGGTGGCGCTCACGGGCCCGTTGCCCCACGCCATGCCCACGAAGTCCGGGTTGCCGAGATCGAAGTGGGTGGACGTCACGGGCTGACCCGTGATCGCGCCGCCCGCGTCGACCTTGACCGGCACCTTCGCGTTCTCTCGAACCGCCGAGCCCGACAGGTACGCGACGCGCACCGTGCTGTCGGACCCGATCGCCGAGGTGACGAAGCCGCCACCGCGGAGCGCCCCGAGGATGACGGATGTGTCGCGGACCGTCCCGCTGGATGCCGACGCCAGCGCGTACTGGACGCCGTTCTCGACGTTGGTCGTGGCCCCGGTGGCCGTCGAGCCGTGGCACGACAGGCAGAGCCCCTCCTCGGTGGCGGCCTGCAGCAGGCTGTCTGTCTGCGCCGTGTGGGCGCGGTGGCAACCCGCACAGCTGTCAGCTGAGATGCCACCAACGCCCGAGTTGATGGACGCAACGTGCGGCCCGCCGTCCGCGAGGACGGGGACCGCCGCCAGGAGCAGCCAGAGGGCGCCGCCTGCGAAGAGCAGCGCCAGGCGTTTCACTGGCCTCGCCTCCCTTCCATGTCTGGTGGACGTGCGTGGTGCCCGCCCTGCGAGCTCGACTGTTCCGCCATCTGCCTCCCTCTGCCCTTCCGAGTTCGGCCTGTTCGCCGGTGCGTCACCAGGACCACACCTGGACCCGGTTGTTCCGCCAGTCCGTCACGTAGATGCGCCCTCGCGCGTCCGTGGTGACTCCGTTCGGGTACTCGAAGCTACCGTCGGCCGTCCCCTCGGCGCCGAACCGCCCGACGAACGCCGGCGCTCGCTCTCCCGCCTGATACGCGTGGTAGATCTGCACGCCCTGCGCCATGGTGTCGACCACGTAGACGCGCCCGTCGCCGTCGATGGCGATCCCGCGGGGGAGTCCGAGGTCGCCCTCGGCCGCGCCGCGACGGATCACGGCGACCTGGTCACCCGACGGATCGAAGACGACCAGGCGCCCGTTGTTGCTGTCGGAGACGTAGGTGTTCCCCGCGGAGTCGGCGGCCACGCCGTTGGGGAAGTTGAAGAGGCCCGCGCTACCGATGGTCCGGAGCAGCGCCCCGTCGGGGCCGAACTCGTGGATGCGGTGGTACGGTCCGCTCACGTCCGTGACGAAGAGGTCGCCTTGCTGGTCGAAGGAGAGGCCGAGCGGCTGCCATCCGACCAGCGCGAGCCCCGGGTCGAAGGTCCTGCGATAGAGGCCGTCCGCGGAGAAGACGTAGATCGAGCCGGCGGGACGATCGCTGACGTACAGGTCGCCACTGGTCGGGCTGAGCGCGACGTAGACCGGAGTGTGCTCGGTCCCCGTCGAGGCGGGAGGCGCCGCCGCCGCCAGCACCCGGCCGTCGCGGTCGAGGATGAGCACCTTCGCATCCTGCTCGGTCTGCGTCACGTAGATGCGGCTTCCGTCCGCGCTGACGGCGACGCCCGTCGGCGCGGTGACGCCGTAGACGCTGAACGCGTAGTGCGGGACCTGTTCGGCCGCGATGATCGGCAACGGCAGCACGGTGATCGGCTTGCGGTTGAGCAGATACCAGCCCGAGAAGACCAGGAACACGGCGCACGTGCCCGCCAGCAGGACGAGCAGCGCCTTCCGGCGCCGGCTCACGGGCT
>JAJYJR010000036.1 GCA_021789355.1 Chloroflexota bacterium
GGTGACGGCATCGCTGAGGCCGACGCCCGCGCGCGCCAGCCGGACGGCGAGAGCCTGGACCAGCGCCGAGGCCTGCGCGAGCGCGGCGTCCGCGGCACTCGCGTCGCGTGCGTCGAGGTGGCGCAGGAGGGCCTCGATCAGCTGGCGTCCCTCCACCCGGAACGTCTCGCGCTCGGCCGGGGGCACGACGCGCCGTGGATCGAGGGCGGGCGACGGCATGGTCCGCACCGGTCGGTGGCCTGACGGGACGTGGCCGTCCCCTGCCGGGACGTGGCCGTCGCCTGACGGGACGGGGCCGTCCCCTGTGGCAGCGCGGGACTCCATGAGACGGCCGGAGGTCCGGACGCCGGCGCTCGACACGTATCGCCGGCGATAGGCCGCGGTCAGCCGCTCCGCGGTCGCGCCCAGACGCGCCAGTGAGGCCGGCGCCGGTCTGGCGTCACGGACGAGCCGGTCCAGCGCGCGCCGGCTGAACCGTCGGTGGCCTCCCGGGGTCACGAACGATTCGACGAGCCCCTCGTCGGCCCAGCGGCGCAGCGTCTCGGGGCCCACACCGACCATCCGGCTGGCGGGCCCGAGCGAGAGCCACGAGCCGGCCGGAGAGGTCGCGGGCGCTGACGCCATGCGCGTGCCGTCCTCCCGTCCCGCGCCGGAATCTGGGTGAATCTGGGTGTCCGGATCGCGCGGGCCTGCGCATCGTAGGAGGCGGACGCGGGACCGTCAAACGGGAGGTGCCGCACGTGCAAGCGGGAGGTGCCGCACGTGCAAGCGGGAGGTGTCGCACGTGTCATGGCGCGCGATTTCGGAAGGTGCCGTGGGCGAAGACCGCGGGTTGGGGGCGCCGCGGGCGAAGACCGCCAGTTGAGGGCGCCGCGGGCGAAGACCGCGAGCGCGTACCCCCCGGCCCGCGTCAGCCCGGCACGAACTCGTGCGCCTCGTGGTGGATCCCGTCACACAGCCCCCAGCGGGGCGGGTCACCCGGGATCGCGACCGGGCGCATGATCCCCCGGATCCCGGAGAGCCGGCACACCAGGTAGCCGTGCTCATGACACCAGGCGCGCACGCAGGCCGGGTCGTCGTGGAACTGGTGCGGCCCCGGGTTCAGGCCGATGCCCTGGTCGGCCCAGGCTGGCGTCTCGGTCGAGACGATGTCCATGATCGAGACGCGGAACGGGCGCCCGTCGATGTGCCGGCCGCATCCGGCGCACAGCCGCGCATCGGTCTCGCCGAAGATCGTCGGGATCCGGACGCCCAGGTATTCGTTGCCGCGGAAGGTCTTTGCCATGTGGCCTCTGCCGGGCGGGTGGCGCCGAACGCACGATGGCCGATCGTCGCCCAACCACCGATGAGGCAGGATACCCGTTCGCGCCGCACGATGCCGGGCCCGGCGCGGAGGTGCCGAGCGCGGGTCGGGCGCCGGGCGCGGATCCGAGATGTGACTCGCCACGGTCACCGAGCGGGGGCTGCGTGCGCGGTCGGGGCGCGCGGCGGGGTGACAGGATCACGAAGGACCGGCGCAATTCCACGATCAATGAACAGTCGACGGCTCTCCGCGAATGTTCCGGGGCGCCGGCGGGCTGTCGACGCCGGCCCACGGGCCCGTGCGAGTCGACCTGGGCCGTCCTGGACCCCGCCGGATGCGCGCACCGGGCAACCGATCGTGACCGTGCGCCTGCCGGACCGCCGCGCCGGGCAACCGATCGTGACCGTGCGCCCGCCGGGTGCGCGCACCGGGCTCCCCCCCGGCCCACAGTTCACTGATCGTGAAGAAGATCGCGTTGCGGAGCGGGCCCACGATCAGGAGGGGCCAGGAGGCAATCACCGATGAGTCTTCGTAGCGGGCCTCCCGCTCCAGGGTCAGCAGGTAGAGGAACCGCTCGCAGCCGGCGTCGGTGGGCGGTCCGCGACCGATGGGGCCGCGACGGCATCCCGTGCCGTGCCCGGCTCCACGACTTCCGCAGGCCCCGGCTCCGGGAGCCGCTCGAGGAGCGTCGCCGCACCTCGGGTGATCATCGGCACGAATGGTTCGACGCGGACGGTGTGCCCGACGCCGCGCGAGGACCGGAGCCGCGCGAGGAGCGTCGCCGCGCGAGGACCGACGCCGCACCTCGGGTGACCATCGCGTCAGTCGTCGTCGCCCAGGGGGCCAAGTGACGCGCTGACACGCACCGATCGTTGACCGTGTGGCGCGGCCGTGGCCTCGCCGGCCAGCAGGTCGGCCTCGAGCTGCTCGGCCTCCAGTTCGTCATGCACGTAGCGCCCGCCACGCAGCCAGGAGGCCGTGGCCGCCACGAGGAAGATGACGATCGAGAAGATCGAGACCACCACCACCCCGTCGTGGAAGGGGCCCGCGATGAGCGAGGGGAAGAAGGCGGTGCTCACCAGCCGCCCGGCGTCTGCGGCGGGAAGCGCGGAGAGCACCTTCGGTCCGAGCAGCGTCTGCAGCGGGTTGTACCCGAGGAAGGCGGCGAACAGGTAGCCCACCGCCGGCAGGTGGGACAGGGACGTGGCCACGCCCGCGGCGACGTGGTTGGCGGTGAGGCCGCGGTACATGGCGCCCGGGACGTTCGCCGAGAGCCCCCCGATCATGAGCGTGAAGAAGACGCCGATCGAGAGCGGCATGCCGGTGCTCTGGAACGTCGCGCGCATCCCCGAGGCGGCGCCCCGATACCCGGCCGGCACGCTGTTCATGATGGCCGCCGTGTTGGGCGAGGCGAACATCCCGAAGGCCACGCCGTTGAGGAGGATGACGACCGCAAACGCCGGGTAGGCGAAGTTCGCCGGCAGGGCCATCAGCAGCGCGAACGAGAGGGCGGCCAGGAGCATGCCGCCGGTCGCGAAGGGGCGCGCACCGTAGCGGTCCGACAGCCACCCGGACACCGGTCCCGCCGCGACGAAGCCCACCGTCAGGGGCAGCATGAAGATGCCCGCCCAGAGCGGCGTCTGCTCGAACGTGTAGCCGTGGAGGGGCAACCAGATCCCCTGCAGCCACATGATCAGCAGGAACTGCAGGCCGCCCAGCCCGACCGCGCTCAGGAGGCCGGCCAGATTGCCGGCGCTGAAGGCCCGGATGCGGAAGAGCTCGAGGTTGAACATCGGCGCCGCGACCCGTCGCTCGATCAGGATGAAGGCAACGAGGAGGGCCACCCCGCCCGCGATCGCCCAGGTCACGAACGGGTTGCCCCAGCCCATCGTCGCGGTCCCGTACGGTGCGATGCCGTAGGTGAGGCCGATCAGGAGGAGGCCCAGGCCAGCCGCGAACGTGACGTTGCCCGCCCAGTCGATGTGCGCCGGATGCCGCTCGCCGAGCTCCCGCAGGGCGAGGTACGCCCAGATCGTCCCGACGATCCCCACGGGCACGTTCAGGAGGAACACCCATCGCCAGTCCACCGCGGCGAGCAGCCCCCCCAGGATGAGCCCGAGAAAGGACCCGGCCTGAAAGGCGATCTGGTTGATCCCCAGCGCCATGCCGCGCTCGTTGGAGGGGAACGCGTCGGTCAGGATGGCCGCCGAGTTCGCCATCAGCATCGCGCCCCCCACCGCCTGGACCATGCGCATGGCGATGATCTCGATGGCCCCGGCCGCACCCGTGCTCCAGGTCGCCGACAGCCCGATGGAGGCCAGCGTGAAGATCACGAAGCCCAGGTTGTAGATGCGCACCCGGCCGTACAGGTCACCGATCCGGCCGAGGGTGACCACCACCACCGCGGTGACGAGGAGGTACCCCATCAGGACCCACAGCAGGTAGCTGAAGTTGGCGGGGTCGAGCGGATCGAGCTGGATGCCCCGGAAGATGGCGGGCAGCGCGATGATCAGGCTCGTGGCGTTGATGGCGGCCATCAACCCGCCGAGCGTGGTGTTCGACAGGGCGACCCACTTGTACGGGAGATGGGCCAGGCCCCGGCGGTGCGGCGCCGTGTTCGTCATCGCGCCCGCTCCGCCCCGGCGAGGCCGGGCTGGGGAACGCCGCCGGTGGCAGCGGGAGACTGCCGGGCCGTCCGCGGCGCGGGGGTCTCGTCGAGCGCCGCGCCGGCTTCGGGCCCGGGCTCCAGCAGGCGCTCCAGGAGGGTCGCCAGGAGCAGCCGTTCGCCCGGCGCCAGCCGCTCGACGCGCCGCACGAGGCCGCTGGACTCGAAGAGCGCCCGATCGCCGAGCGCCTCGTGCGCCCGGGCGGTGAGCCGCAGCGTGGTGACGCGCCGGTCGGCGGGGTCCGCGCGGCGCTCGACGAGCTCCGCCGCCTCGAGCCGGTCGACCAGGTTCGTGGCGCTGGAGGGCTTGAGCTCGAGCGCGGCGCCGAGGCGGCTGATCGCCACTTCCCCCAGGTCGCGCAGCAGCCGGAGGGCGTGGAGATCGCCGAGCGCCACGCCGTAGGTGCGGGCCAGCTCGCGCTGCAAGGGGTCGGCCAGCGCCACCGCGCGCAGGTAGGCGCCCAGGGCCCGGCGCGTGTCGGGAGACCAGTCGCTCACGAATCACTCCACGATCGTGTATAGTCGCAGGGTCGGGAGTATAGCCCATGCCGGTCATCACCATCGCGCGGCAGTACGGCGCCGGCGGCGCGAGCGTCGCGCAGATCGTCGCCGAGCGGCTTGGCGCGGAGCTCGTCGACAAGTGGCTGATCGCCGAGGTCGCCCGCCGCGCCGGCCTGGACCCCTCCGTCGTGGAGGCCGAGGACGAGCATCCCTCGCGCCTGCTCGCGCGCGTGATCGCCTCGTTCGGGCCGATCGCCGTCGGGGCCGGCATGGTCTGGGAGGTGCCCTACCCCGACCCCGCCTACGATCCGCGGCTGGCGATCCTCGAGCTCACCCGGCAGGTGATCCTCGAAGTTGCCCGCACGGGCAACGCGGTGATCGTGGGGCGCGGCGCGTCGGTCGTGCTCAAGGAGCGCCGGGATGCGACCCACGTCTTCCTGTACGCAGACGACGCGGTCCGGGCGGAGAGCGTGATGGCGCGCGAGGTGATCTCCGCGTCCGTCGCGCGCCGGCGGATGCGCGAGACCGACGCCAACCGCGCCGCCTACCTGCACGGGGTCTACGGGGTGAAGTGGCGCGACCCGCTGCTGTACACGCTCCTCTGCAACACCGGTGCGCTCGGCTACGAGCGCACCGCCGAGATCATCCTGGCCGTGGCCATGCGACGCACGTCTGCCGTGGCCGGGCCGGCCGTCCCCACGGCGCGGCCGACCATTCCCACAGCGTGACCCGCATCATCCCGCGTCTCGGGCGCGTGCGCGCGCTCAGGAGCGGCTTCCTGCGCTGATCGTGCGGCTTCCTGGGCTGATCGACTCGGCGTCCGGTCGGGAGCGCTACCCTGTGGCCGGTGATTGAACACTCGGACAAGTTACGGCCTGCGGGGTTCGTCCGAAGGCGATCCGTAGCGAGGCGCCCGTCTTCCGTAGCGAGGCGCCTGTCTGCGGCAGGAGGCCCGCGCTGCCGGCGGCTCGCGGTCGCGACCGCGCTGCTCTTTGCCCTCGCCGGTTGCACGGGTGTCGCGCCAAGCACCGTCCCGAGCGCGCCGGCCCCTGTCGCGGCTGGCACTGCCAGCACAGGGGCGACCGCCACTCCGCCGCCCAGGACGACGTCAAGACCTGCGGCGGCCGCGTGCCGGCCCACGGACCAGGACCGCTACGTCTACCATCCCGCGCGCCTGCAGCCGCTGCGGAGCTGCATCCGCGTATCGGGCACCGTGGCCTTCATCCGCCAGGAGGCCGACGGCGACCTCCACATGGGCCTCGCCCTCGATCCCGCCTTCGCCCACCTCATCGTCGCCGCCAACCAGGGCGCCGAGCGCGGGGACCTCGTGATCGAGCCAGTCTGTGAACTGCGCGTCACGCAGGCGGACGCGATCGCGACCTGCGCCGCCGATCCCGATCCGTTGCGCAACCTGCCCGGCCTTGGCTCGCATGTCTGGATGGAGGGCCGCTACGTGGCCGACCTGCAGCACGGCGGTTGGCGCGAGCTGCACCCGCTGTACCGCTGGGGCGCCCTGCCGTAGGCGTGACGCGCGCGAGCCGGGCATCCAGGCGCAACCGCCAGCGAGCCCGTTCTTCGAGAGACGGCGGGTGTAGCCCCAAGGGGATTCGGGGACCCTCCCGCTGTCGTCTGACGACGTCCTCGCATGGTACGTCGCGTGAACGCGAGTTGCCGCCCAGCTTCGCCCACGGGCGCCACAGGGCGCCCACGTGGCGCGGTGCGGATCTCCTTGGCCACCTGCACGACCCCGCGCCTGACCGCCGACAGGCCCCGGGATTTCGCCCGGAGCCCGTGGCAGCCTGTGCTGAGTGCGGGTTACGCGCCCGCGTCTCGCGCGGCCTGCTCGATCTCGTCGAGCCAGCCGGCCCTCGACTGGCCCATCCCCTCATCGCGTCCCGCGAGGGCGCCGTACGCCTCGATCCGCTGCAGCTCGAAGGCAAGCCCGGGATGGGTGCTCCGTCGGAGGGCCTCCTTCAGCGTGTCCACCCGCTCCTGGTACGCGGCCCACGCCGTGCGGGCCGCCTCGACCGCGTCGAGGACCGCGTCGCTGTCCATGCCGATCATCGGCTCCGCTCCGGCCCTACCCGGCATCGCCCTGCGCTCCCGGCTCGGGGGTGGCGATGGTGGGGCGGCCTCTCCGCCGGGAAGTCGTGGCGGGCTCCGGGGCGCCCTCCGTTGCGGCCGGGGTGTCACCCTCGGCCGCGGCCTTGCGCGCCTTCGCGTCCCGGGCGAGGCCCGCGGTGTAGGCGTTCCAGTGCGTCCGACACATCCGGCCCAGGCCGTCCTGCTGGGAGGGCTGCTTCGGGAAGTCCTCCATCGGCGCCTCGTGGGGCTCGATCCCGAACCGCGCCGAGCCGATGCAGCGACGCAGGGCGGTGGTCATCTCGTCCGTCATGCTCGTCGCTCCTTTGCTCACCTACGCGGACCTCGCGTCGCAGACATCCATCACTCCGGCGGCGCCCACATGCAAGGTGGTGATCACTGAGACCGGCAACGCTGCCTTCCCTCTTCGTGGAGCAGGTCCCCATCGACGCGCTCCTCCCCGACCCCGCCAACCCCAGGAAGATCAGCGAGGAGGAGCTGGACTCGCTCGAGCGGAGCCTCCGGGAGTTCGGCTTCGTGCAACCCGTGGTGGCGCGGCGGGAGGACCGCACCGTCATCGGCGGCCACCAGCGCCTCGTCGCGGCGCGCCGTCTCGGGCTCATGACGGTGCCGGCGATCTTCCTCGATCTCACGCAGGAGCAGGCACGCTTCCTCGGAATCACCCTGAACAAGATCTCGGGCACCTTCGACGAAGCGCTGCTCGCCCGTCTCCTCTCGGAGCTCCAGGCGACCCCTGACCTTGACCTCACGTTGTCTGGGTTCGGCGAGGACGAGATCCGCGACCTGCTGCGCTCCCTGGAGGTGCGGGAGAAGCGCGAGCGTCCGGAGAGCTTCGATCTCGACGAGGCGCTGGAGGAAGCGCGGCGGGCTCCCCTGCGCGCCAAGCCCGGCGAGATCTGGCGATTGGGCGAGCACCGTCTGGGGTGTCTCGACGCGACCGACCCGCTGGCCGTGGCCCGCCTCCTCGACGGGGCCGAACCCCGGCTCCTGGCTACAGATCCTCCCTACGGGGTGTCCCTGGATCCAACCTGGCGCGACGGCGTGTACAACGCCCTGGGGCCGGCGGAGCGCCCCTACATGCAGGTGGATGGCCGGCTTGACGCGGACCACGCGACACGGGCCAGCGGTGGCGCCCACGGGCGCACCCGGGGCCACCGCAACACCAGCATCAGCGGCGATATCCGGGTCGACTGGTCCGAGGCGTTCGCACTGGTGCCCTCCCTCACGGTCGGGTACGTCTGGCATGCCGGGGTGCACGCCGCCGAGGTGGCCGAAGGGCTCATCAGCATCGGGTTTGAGATCGTCGCCCAGGTCATCTGGGACAAGTCGTTGTTCGCGATCGGGAGGAGCTGGTACCACTGGAGCCACGAGCCCTGCTGGGTGGTCCGCAAGCGAGGCGCGAAGGTGCCGTTCCGGGGTTCCCGGGATCAGGCCACCATCTGGCGGGCGCCAAGCCCGAAGATGATCATGGGTGGCTCCGACGAGCGGAAGGAGGATCACCCCACCCAGAAGCCGCTCCTCCTCTTCGAGACCCCGATCCGCAACCACCTGAAAGCTGGCGAGGGCGTGTACGACCCGTTCCTCGGGTCAGGCACCTGCCTCATCGCCGCCGAGCGCCACGGCGCCCGCTGCTTCGGGATCGAAGTGGATCCCCTGTTCGTGGACATCGCGCTGCGCAGGTTCGAGCGGTTCAGCGGCGTGGAGGCGGTGCGGGTCGATGGGTGAGCGTGCGAACGTGCCAGCGGTCGACGCCCGGCGATCAACTTCGGCTCTGTCGGGCTCGGTCCTGACGTACGACTTCGTGCAGGGGGTTCGCGAGGTCGAGCAGGGAGCGACCGGCAAGTGGACCAACGGTGGCCCCTGCCTCCTTGAAGGCTATGTCGAACACGAGGATGTCCTGTATCTGCGGGTCCGGCGGGTGGATCACGCCGCGGGCGACTACCTCTTGATCGCGAACCGGGCCGCCGATCGCGCCCTCGTGATGGAGGAGTGCGGCGTTCCTGACCACGAGTCGGCTCTTCCCGCGGACCAGAACAGGCTCCAGCAGCTCGGCGAGCCGCCCGTGATGGAGCTTGAGAGCATCCCAAGCGGGGCCCGGTTCGCCGTGTCCTCGCTCGTGCGCATCGAGCAGCTCGGCAACGACGCGCTCGGCGATGCCGATGATCGCCATCGGGATCGGCGCAGGGGAGCCACGCAGGTCGAACTTGAAGACGTACTCGCCGGTCTGCTGATCGTGTTCGAACCGGAGTGGGTAGGGCTGCGATCGAAAGAAGGTGGCGATCGCGGGACGCAGCTCGGCGAATTCTGCATCGAGCCGAGCGATGACGGCTGGCGGGGCGTCTCCCTCTGGCCTTCTCATGCCTGTACTTTCACGCACCATCGCCACTCGGGGACGCCCCAGCACGATCGCCAGATGGTGCCGCATCCCGGGGCTACCAACCCGCGTTGGGCTACCAAAGGTAGTCATTGGTAGCCCGCCGGGTCTGCTCCTTCGTCATGCCCGACGGCCGGATGTGCCGGGCGGGACCGCAGCGCGAGCGTCCCTATTGCTTTGCCCACGACCCGGAGCGGGCGGCAGAGGCGGCCGAGGCCCGCCGGCTGGGGGGCCTGCGCCGGCGCAAGGAGGGCACCGTCGCGGTGGCGTATGACCTCTTCGGGCTCGACACCGTGGAGGGGATCCGGCGGCTCCTGGAGATCGTCGTCACCGACGGCCTGGGCCTGGAGAACAGCATCGCCCGCCTGCGCGCGCTCATCTCCACCGCGGTGGCGGCCACCAACCTGCTGAAGGTGGGCGAGCTGGAGGATCGGGTGGCGGCGCTGGAGGCCGCGCATCGGAGGGGTGAGGACACCGCGCCAGTGGTGGATCTGCTCGACGGTGGCCTGCTCGGGGAGCCCCAGCCATGACCCTCGCCCGGCGGGTCGCTCGACTGGAAGCCAGCCTGACCCCGCGTGACGCTGTCCTCGCCTGGCTGGCCGAGGCGCAGGCGTTCCCCACGCTGCCGGACTACCTCGCCGCGATCCGGGACGCGCCGCGCGAGGACTGGCCCCTGGTGCGTATCGCGGGCCAGGTCGAGGCGGCCGTCCGCGCCACCACCAAGGGCACGCCGCAGGAGGTCTGGCAGGCGGTGCGCCGGGCGTTTGGCGACGCCTGCTTCCTGTTCGAGCTGGTGCTCCAAGCGAACCTCGCCGCGCACGAGGTACGGGACATCGAGGGCCTGCGCTGGGCGCTGCTCGCCAAGTGGTCTGGGCTCCTTGCCACCGAGGCCGAGCTCGCGCGCATCACCCACCAGACAGATCGGGAGCACGCCGCCGGGGAGGCCCAGGACTGGCGTGCCACGCTGGTCTTCACGCTCACCAACCTCTTCCTCGAGGAGGCAGCCCGCACCGCGCTGGAGCGCCGGTACCTCGCCGGCCGCTGCGTCCTGTTCCCGGCGCTCGCGCAAGAGTGGAGGGACCTCGTCGAGCGCCTGGAATGGCTGGCCGAGCACGCCGATCGGCTCCACGGACCTCAACCTGGCGCTCCGCCGATGGACGTCGCGGTCCTGCGGTCTCGGGCGGCCGAGCTGGCCCCGGCGCGCGCGAGGGAGCTGGCCGATCTGGCGCGCATCGAGGCGCTCGGCATGCTCGGCGAGCGGGCGCGGGCGTTCGCGGTCCTCGAGCGACTCCTGTCGCCGATGGCGCCCGTCGAGGCCGAGCAGGCAGGGTAGTCCGGCGAGACCATCGCCCAGCCTCCCTCGCGGCCGGCTCCTGCACCGCGTGCTACCCATCCCCGAGGAGACGGGCTCCAACCAGCGTCGGCTCCCGATGCCGAGGGGGGCCGCTCGGCAGCTCGACGGGGATCGATCGAGAACACCGCGCTATGCTCGACGAGCGAGGAGGGCAACATGCAGCACCGCCGATCGGTGACCTTCCGGGACGCCCGAGACGCGGGCGGCCTGCGCGTCCTCACGGCCAGCGAGCAGGCCGACGGCACGCTCCGGATCGAGGGGCACGATCTCGGCCCGGGCGTGGCGGCGGTCTGGGGGCCAGGCATCACCGAATACCAGTGGTCTGGACGATCCGCCCGGACGCCGTCGCGCAGGCGCTCGCGGCGCTGGGCGCCACGGCAGGCGACGGTCCGCTCGCGACCCTTCGCGACTGGTTCGAGCTGCACGGCCGCGATCCGGGTCAGGCCAACAAGGACGCGGGTGCACCGATCGACTTCTGAAACCGGGTCGGGGCGTAGCGGTAGGCGGGCCCCTACGCCGGCCACCATGCCACCATGGTGCCTGTTACTCCTTCTCTGCGGGTGTGCCGAAAAGGGAGCCTCGCCAAGACCGTTGATCCGTGCGGCGCGACCGTCCCGTTTGGGCCACGCCGCCGGTCATTTCGGCCGCTGGTCTCACCTCCTGCGACGGGCTCCGGCAAGTCCCCCGGCATCCTGCGCGGCGACCCCGCGATCATGGCGGTCCCCGGCCAGTCGCCGAGTGTTCAGGCTGCCGATCCCTTCGCGGCCTCCGGCGCCACGGGTATCGCGATCTCGACGGTCGTGCCGACGCCCGGACAGCTGCGAGCCGTCATCCGGCCGCCCACCAGGCGGGCCCGCTCCTCCATCCCGACGAGGCCGAGCTTGCCAGCCTGCAGGAGCTCCGACGCCGATTGCGGCAGATAGCCGCACCCGTCGTCGCGTACCTGGAGACGCACGCGTGCCCGCCCGTAGGTGAGCCGGACGAGGACGGTGTTCGCGCCGGCATGCCGCTCCACGTTGTGGAGCGCCTCCTGCGTGACGCGCAGCAGCGCCAGCTCGATCGGAGCGGGCAGGCGGGCCTCTGCGCCGCTCCGCACGAAGCGCGCGCCGACGCCGCTGCGGCGGGCCAGCGCCGTCACCTCGGACTGGAGGGCTGCCGAGAGCCCGAGATCGTCCAGCACCGATGGCCGGAGCGCTCGGCTGATCCGTCGCAGCTCGTCCACGGTGTCCTCCGCGAGGTGGCGGGCCTCACCAGCAGCCCGGGAGGCGGCGGGGTCGCCGATCGTGTCGAGCTTGCGGCAGATGAGCACGAGGGTCTGCAGGGGACCGTCATGGAGTTCGCGCCCGATGCAGCGCTGCTCCTCCTCGCGAGCGTCGAGGATCCCGTGCGCATAGGCCTCGAGATCACGCTGGCGCTCGTACTGGAGCGTGACGTCGGGGAGCATCAGCTCGAGCTCCCCCCCGCCCTCGCCGGGACCGCCGGTCCGGCAGACGATCGGCTGCACCCAGGTCGGCGATCCACCCGCAGCGCCAGGGAGCGGCACGGCGCCGTCGTGTCGACGGAGGAGCTGGTCGGCCGTCGTCGCGCCCAGGAGTGACGCGAGCGTCACGCCGGCCAGGGCGGGTGTGGGCAGTCCGAGCAGGGCGGCAGCCGCCGCATTCGCCTCGGTGATCACGCCGTGAGCGTCAAGAACGAGGACCGGCTCTGCCGCGTGGTCGAAAAGCCCGCGGTAACGAGCTTCCGAGCGGTGCCGCTCGCGTTCTCGTTCCTCGGCCGCCTCGCGCGCGTGCGCCTCGCGATCCACCCGCTGGCCGACGAAGATCGCCACCGCCAGCAGGATCACCATCTGCCAGCCCTCGGCCACCCGCTCGAGGCCGCTGTCCCAGAGCAGCATGTCGGGCAGGGTCAGGACCACGCCCCAAAGTGCCGTGGCGAGCGAGCCGCGCAGGCCGAAGTTGAGCGAGGCGTAGACGACCGGCACGAAGTAGAGCGAGGTGGGGACCAGGTACAGGGGCTGCGGCTCGATGGTCGGCCGCGTCGCGTCGAGCACGGTGTGGATGACGGCGATCAGCAGCACCAGGCCCTGGACGGCCCAGAACTCGGGGCGCGAGATGGGCGGCAGCCACGGCCGGATCCGCTCTAGCCGCGCGCCGAGCGCCCGGGCGAGCCACGAACGGCGAGTCGGTTCGAGGCCGCCCGTCACGTCGGTGGGACGTCCCGCTCGAGGCGGACCCAGCCGCGCGACGCGGCGACCACGATGGCCTCGGTCCGCGTCGAGACGCCGAGCTTGTTGAAGATGCTCGTGAAGTGCGCCTCGACGGTGCGCCCGCCAAGCGAGAGCGCCGCGGCGATCTCCGTAGTCCGTTGACCCCGGGCCGCCAGGCGGAGGACCGCGAGCTCGCGCGAGGTGAGCGTCGGTGCCGTAGGACCCTCGCTGGCGCGGCTCAACAGGTGTCGGGCTACCGACGGGTCGAGGACGACCTCACCGCGGGCCACCGCGCGGATCGCCGCCACCACGTCGTCCGCGTGGGCGGTCTTGAGCAGGTAGCCGCCGGCCCCCGCGCTCATGGCGGCCACCACATAATCCTCGTCGTCGTAGGCGCTGAGGATGAGCACCCGCGGGCCGTCGGGCGTGGCCCGGATGCGGCGCGTCGCCTCGACCCCGTTCATCCCGGGCATCGACAGATCGAGCAGCACGACGTCCGGCAAGAGCCGGGTGGCAAGGGCCACGACCTCGGCTCCGTCGGCCGCCTCGCCGACGACCGTCATGTCCGGTGTCTGCTCGAGGATCTCGCGCGTGCCCTCACGGACGACCGCGTGATCCTCGCCCAGCACGACTCGTAGTTGCGTCAAGAGCTCGCCTCGTCCGCCGAGTCTAGCAGCGAGCCCCGACGCCTCCGCCCGTGGAACCCGCAGGGTTCCTGCGGGAACCCGCAGGCGAGTCGGCGGGTCCTCGCGTTGGCAGCCGTCCCGGCGGGCGCCACCATCGGGATCGGCGTCGCGGGCGGGCGCTGCGCGCCTGAACGCCGGCAGTGGAGGTGCACCGTGCTCTTCGGATTGGGCGCCAACACCTTGTGGTTGTCGCTCCACCACATCCTCTCGATCGCCCTGGTGCTGGCGATCGCCGACTACGTCTTCGGCTCGGTCTTCTTCACCACCGAGCCTTCCCATCACGCCCTGCTCCATATGCGCATCGGCTCGGGGGTGGCGCTGGGCCTCGCGGTGCTGGTAGTCATCACGGGGATCATCCCCGACATCAACTTCGGCACGCCCGCGGCGTTCAACCTGACGACCTCCAACTCGTTCGACACCGCAACGCTGAAGGTCACCAGCGACTCGCTCGGGAACTTCGCGGGTCCGCTCCTCTTCGACATCATGGAGCACGTCTCGCTCATCGTGCCCGGCATCATCGCCATGGTCACGGTGCTCATCTGGAGCTACCGCGAGCGGGTGGTCAGCAGCCCCGACGTGCGGCGCAGCATCCTCGTGCTCACCGCGGCCGCCTTCGGCTGGATCGCCGTCATCGCGGTGATGTGCATCTACCTCGTCAAGTACCTCACCTTCCCGGTCGGGTCATGACCGACGCGCCGCACCAGGAGGCTGCTCCGATGACCACTTCCACTGCCGAGCGGTCGGTCACCGCACAGTCCGTGGACTCGAAGGTCCCCACGCGGGTCACCCCGCTCGTCGCGGCCGCCTACGTGGGCTCGCTCACCGGCATCTGGGCGGAGGCGCTCTTCCGCCTCGTCTTCACCTGGTTCCCCAACGTCCCCAACTCGTACAACCTGTGGCCCAACACGGCGGGCGGCCGCGACGGCGACATCGCCGCCATGTGGGTCTCGATGCTCGTGCTGGTCGGGCTCTCGTTCCTGCTCGCCCGCTATCTCTTCCGGAGCCGCACCTCGGTCGGCCTCCTGCGAACCTGGACGATCATCCTGATCGTGTCGGTGATCATTGCCCCGCTCATCGGCGAGATCGGCACGCCCATCGGGATCTAGGAGCACGCTGATGCCCTGGCCCGGACCGCGCGCGGGGCCCGTCGCGGCATCCCCGGCTGCCGCTCGGAACGAGACCGCGGGGCCCGCCCCGCCGGGGGCGCGATCCGTCTCCGATCTCTATGCCGCTGAGGCGCGGGCACTGGAACCGACCCTCGCCAGCCTCGAGGCCGCGACCACCCTGGTCGGCCACCTCGGGGCGCCCGAGCTGGCGGACACGCTCGGCGCCCTCTGCGCGGCCGTCGGGGTCGCCCTCACCTCGCACCTCGCGCGGACCGAGGCGCAGTCCTATCCGGATCTCGAGCGGGACCCACGGACCGGCGGGGCCACCGCCGTCCTGCGGTGGCAGCACGCGCGTCTGAGAACGGCCATCGTCCGCCTCGAGGGCGATGTCGTCGCTCTGCGGACCGGCGAGCCCACATATCGGAGGCTGGTCGATCTGCGGTGGCGCCTCTGCGGCCTGGCGGCGGAGATCGCCGCGCATCTCGACCAAGAGGCCCAGGTGGCCCGCCTGTGCAGGATGGGGTCCGAGAGCAACACCCCCGCGGCGACGCGCGACGGTGCCGAACGCTAGGTCCATCGGGCCCCAACCGGTCGGCACCCGGTGCCCCGGACCGCCCCGTTCTGGCAAGCCATCGCCCGTGGTCATCGACGAACGAGCGACGAGGCGCCGCTCGCGCTCCCTGCCGGCCCGCGCCCGCGGGACGTCACGCGTTGGCCTCCGGCGAACCCCTCCGCGTGAACGCAATGTCCGCGGAGGCACGTGCGCTCAATGGACGACAATGTGCAGGGCTGCGTAGACGATACCGAGTACGACCAGCACCGTGCCCTCGACTCGTCCGACGCGGCCGCGCCACAGGAACGCCGCAGCCACCGCGGCGACGACGACGAGGGCCGGCCAGTCGAGCAGGCGAACCCGGTCCGGTACGACCACGGGCGTCAGCAGCACGATCACCCCCAGGTTGAAGAGCAGGAACCAGAGCACCGTGCCGACTGTGTTGCCCGCCGACACGTCGGCATAGCCCTCCCGGGCGGGAATCACCTGGCGGATGATCTCCTCGGCCTCGATCGCCAGCGGCGTCACCACCATCCCGATCAGCCCGGCCGACAGCCCGAGCGCCGTGATGAGCCCCTGTGCGCCCGCCGCCACGAGCTCGCCGCCCAGGGCGATCAACGCCAGCCCGACGATGGTCCAGCCCACCGCCGACCGAAGGGTGCGCCGCGCTTTCCTGGTCTCCCGGAACTCGGCATCGTCGACGAACGCGTGGTCGCGGGACATGCGCACGACGAAGGCAAGCGCGAGCCCGAACGCGCCGAGCAGGACGAGCCCTGCCCAGCGCGGCGTCTCGGCGAACGTGATCGGGAGCCCGGCGAGGAGGGCGGCACCCGGGATCAGCAGCACCACCCCGCGCGGCACCCTCACCCGGAGAGGGGCGATCAACGCGCCCGCCCCGAGGGCCCAGCAGAGCAGGACGATCGCACCCCCGAAGGCGGTGCCGAGCGCGACGTCGGCCGCGCCCCTGGACCCGGCAGCCAGGCCCACCGCCACGTTCTCGGCCTCCATCCCCGAGATGATCGTGCTGGCCACAAAGGGCGCCACCTGCGCCGCGTCGGCGATCCCCACCAGACCGCCCAGTAGCCGTTCGGTGGCGGCCACGACGATGACGATCCCACCGACGAACGCGACGACGGCCACGGCGATCTGCATCGTCAGGGTAATACTGGCCCGCCGGCTAGGCGCGACACGACGCGGAGGCCGCGCGGATCCGAGCCGGATGGATGATCGGTCCCCCGACGGCGCAGCTCGGCCTCGCAGCAATCGATCTCGACGTCCAATCCGGCCCTCTCTCGGCTACGGTGCCAAGCCTACGGGCTTCAGCGACGGCTCACCGCCGGGCATTCTCGGAGTCCACAGGTCGTCCGAGAAGGACCGGCCTTGCAGTGCGCTTTCGGCTCTCGGAGGATCAGCGCCGCCCTCCACGTGGCCGGCGCGTCAGGGCGCCAGCGAGACGGTGAACTCCCAGGGTCCTTCCACCGACCGATCGAAGGGATTGCGAAGCTCCGGCGGGAGGGCGGGACGCATGATGCGCGCGACCGACAGGGTCAGCGTCCGCGCGCCATCCGGCGGGCGCGGGACGACGACCGCGCGCGCCTCTCCACCTCCGCCATACCGTGACGGCACGACCGTCCCTACCTCGTAGGCTGTGCCCACGTCATCGGACACCGTGAGCTCGGGATCGCCGAGGTGCATCGTCTCGTCCGCCGGTCGAAACCGCAGCGAGGCGCTGAGGCCGGCTCCCCGAACCTCCAGCGCCACCAGCTCCACCGCGACCCCGCCGGTGATGGCGGTCGCGCCGACCGCGATCACGCAGACGAGCGGGCTGCCGCCGAGCTGCGCGAGCTGTGCGCCGGTCCAGCGCTGTCGACGCATGTACGCCGCCGCGGCCGGATCGAGCTGGCTCACCGGCCAGACATGATGCTCCGCGTGGCCGAGGCGCAGGCGATGGTGCTCATCCTCGGTCACGCGGCCGGGCGCGCCGCCCGGCTCGTCCGAGCCTGTCTCGGCGAGGAGATGGACGATCTCGTGACGCACCGTGTCAAGGGTGACCCCGAGCGACTCCAGCACGCCGGCCGCGACCCCCTCGCCCTCGCGCACCAGCCCCAGGAGCAGGTGCTGGGTGCCGATGTAGCGATGGCCCAGGCGCCGCGCCTCGTCAATGGCCAGCTCGATGACCCGCTTGGCGGCCGGGGTCAGGCCCACCTCGCCGGCCACTGGGCGATCGCCCCGCTGCATGATGAACTCGACAGCGGTGCGCACCCTGGGCAGCTCGACTCCGAGCTCCCGCAGCACCCTGGTGGCGAGGCCGTCCTCCACGCGAAGCACGCCCAGGAGCAGGTGCTCGGTGCCGATGTAGACGTGGTTGAAGCGCTGGGCCTCGTCCTGCGCGAGCGTCAGGACTCTGCGAGCGCGGTTTGTGAACTTGTCGAAGCGATCCATTCCACCCCTGAGCCCGGGTCCGCGTCACCCTCCGAGCGCCTCTGATTCTCGCACGCGGCACCGACGCCAAGGGCGGAAGTTGCTCGAAACGGGGGGCGGAGACAGGCGCGAGTGACGACGCGGCGTTCGTCCTGGAGGTGCTCGCGGCAGACCGGGACGGGGTCCGGCGATCCCAGCTCCAGGGCGGCAGACTGTGGACTGCCCGGTGCACATTCCCAGCGAGCACCCCTCTGGTATCGTCCCGGCAGTTGGCCAGGACGCCAGGCACCGACCGGCGGGGGGAGCCGATCCGCGTGGGACCAGGACGACAGGTCACCCGAGAGCCATCGCCAGCGCGACTGGTCCTCTTCTATGCAGTCGCGGCGGTCCTCTGGATCGGCGTCTTGAATCCGGTCATCAGCGGTGCGGCCCGCCAGGTCGACATGCCCGACCTGGCCTTCGTGGCCGTCACCTCGATCCTGCTCTATGGGCTCCTATGGCAGCGCGCCCGTGCCCTGGCGCGCACGGAGACGGAGCGGGATCGCCTCGCCACCGTCGTCGCGCAGGCCTCCGACGCCGTCCTGATCACCGAACCCGATGGGACGATCGTGTATCTGAACGCGGCCTTCGAGCGCCTCTCCGGATACCCCGCCAGCGAGATCCTGGGTCAGAACCCCCGCATCTTGAAGAGCGGCGTGCAGTCCGACGCCTTCTACCGCGAGATGTGGGCCACGCTCGTCGCCGGCGGGGCCTGGCGCGGGTCGCTCGCCAACCGGCGCAAGGACGGCACGCTGTTCAAGGAAGAGGTGGTCATCAGCCCGATCCGCGACGCGGCGGGCCAGATCATCCACTACGCGGCGGCCAAACGCGACGTGACCGCTGAGCGGGCCGCCGCCGAGGCGCTCGGGCACGCCAGACGCGGGCGCGCCGAGATCAGCGCCGCCCTCCGCCGGCTGCGCCAGGCCGAGACCGTGGAGGCCACGGCCGAACTCGTGTGCGCCGAGATCGTCGCGCTCCCGGGGCTCGACAGCACCGCCCTGGTGGCGTTCGAGGCGGACGGGACCGCCCGGATCCTGGCCGTCGCCCCTGCGGAGGGGGTGACCGAGGGCGCGACGCTCCCGGCCGGAGCGGCCCGCCGGCTGGCCCACCGGGCGGCGGGGGGACCCTGGATCGAGGAGCGGCTCACGGGCCGGCGATCGAGGGGACTCGCGAGGGGGCCCGGGACGGAGATCCAGGCGTTCGTCCCGGTGACGACGGCGGGGCGGGTGGAGGGCCTGCTCATCGCCGGCACGGCCGACCCCGGCGGTCGGGCGCTCCTCGCCGAGCGACTCGCGACGCTGGGTGACCTCGCCGCCCTGGCGGCGAGCGTGCTGGGCCCGGGGCTCGCGGCCCGGCGGGCGGCGTCCGCGGCGGCCGGCGCGATCCGCGCGACGATCGCGGCGCGCGCCTTCGCGCCGGTCTTCCAGCCCATCGTCGCGCTCGCGGGTGGCGCCGTGGTGGGCTACGAGGCGCTCACCCGGTTCGCCGATGGCACCCCGCCCGATGCGATGTTCGCCGCCGCCGAGGCGGCCGGGTTGGGCCTCGAGCTCGAGGCGGCCACCCTCGCGGCGGCGCTGGAGGCCGCCGCGGCGCTGCCGGCGGGCCCCTGGCTCGAGCTCAACGCCTCCCCCTCCTTCGTCCTGGCGGGTGAACCGCTCGCCGGGTTGCTCGGGCGGGTCGGCCGCCCGGTCGTGCTGGAGCTCACCGAGCACGATGTCGTGGCGGACTACGCCGCTCTGCGCGGCGCGATCGGGCGCCTGGGGCCCGAGGTGCGCTTCGCCGTCGACGACGCCGGCGCCGGGTACGCCAGCCTGCGCCACATCCTGGAGCTCTCACCCCACATCGTGAAGCTCGACCGGGCGCTGGTGGGGGGCATCGACATGGACCTCGCCCGCCAGGCCCTCGTGGTCGGCATGGGGCACTTCGCGACCGCCACGGGCTGCACGCTCCTCGCGGAGGGCGTGGAGACCGCTGCCGAAGCCCGCCTGGTCGCCGCGCTCGGGGTGCCCCTCGGGCAGGGCTACTGGTTCGCCCGACCCGGGCCCGCGGCGGAGGTCGTGGCACTGGGCACCCGCCTCCCGGTGCCCTCGCGCGACGCGGCAATACGGCCCGGGCCCCGCGCCGTGCCCGCCGCATCCGGGCGGCCAGGTGCCCCCCGCGGGGGGGGGGGGGGGGGGG
>JAJYJR010000652.1 GCA_021789355.1 Chloroflexota bacterium
AGTGGCGCGGCCCCGGGCCCCCGGAGCCCGGCTGGCGCAGGCGGTGCCCCGGGCCTGGGAGCGTCGGCGGTGGACGGCCGGGACGCGCTGCCCGGTGAGGCGCTCCTCGAGGCCGACGACACGCCCACCGCCGTCGAGCACCGGCCCTGGACGCTTCCGGACGCCCGACTCCTCGACCCCGAGCGCCCGACCAACGGCGCGGCCGAGCTGGACCACGCCCGCAACCGCCGCATCATCGAGGAGAAGCTGCGCAGCTTCCAGATCCCGGCGACGGTGATCGGCCAGAACATCGGCCCCGTCGTCACGCAGTACGAGGTGAAGCCGGATCCGCGCGTCAAGCTCTCGCGGGTCGAGGCGCTCGCCGACGACCTGGCCATGGCGCTCGCCGCCCGATCGATCCGCATCGAGGCCCCCATTCCCGGCAAGGACGTGGTGGGGATCGAGATCCCCAACCACAACGCCGAAGTGGTGGGCTTCCGCGGCCTGTGGGAGGACGCCCGCATGGCGGAGGCCGTCAGCCCCCTCACGTTCGCCCTCGGGCGCGACGTGTCGGGGAAGGCCTACGCGGTGGACCTCGCCCGCATGCCGCACCTCCTGATCGCCGGTGCCACCGGCTCCGGCAAGAGCGTCTGCGTGAATGCGCTGATCACCAGCGTGCTGATGCGCGCCCGCCCGGACCAGGTGCGCCTGATCCTGGTCGACCTGAAGCGCGTCGAGCTTGCGTCGTACCGGGATCTGCCGCACCTGCTGACAGACGTGATCGTCGAGCCAGGGGACGCCAAGGCCGCGCTGGGCTGGGCCGTGCGCCAGATGGAGGAGCGCTACAAGGCGCTGGCCGCAAAGAGCGAGCGGAACATCGCCTCCTACAACGCCAGCCCCCGTGTGGCGGAGCACGAGCGGCTGCCATACATCGTGATCGTGATCGACGAACTGGCGGACCTCATGATGCGGGAGGGCCGCAAGGTCGAGGACCCCATCGTCAAGCTCGCGCAGAAGGCGCGCGCGGTTGGCATCCACCTGGTGCTCGCCACGCAGCGGCCGAGCGTCAACGTCGTGACGGGCCTGATCAAGGCCAACGTCCCGAGTCGCATCGCGTTCGCGATGTCGTCGAACGTCGACAGTCGGACGGTGCTCGACTCGCCGGGCGCGGAGGACCTGATCGGGCGCGGCGACATGCTCTACCAGCCGGCCGACCTGCCTCGGGCGGTGCGCCTGCAGGGCGTCTTCGTGAGCGATCGCGAGGTCCAGTCGGTGACCGACCAGTGGCGCGCGCAGGCACCCGAGCCGCAGTACGACCCCGACGTGGTGGCCGGCGGCGAGGAGTCGGGGGAGGGGAGCCAGTTCGCGTGGCTCTCGCGGCTCGCCGAGGACGAGATGACGCCGCGCGCCGCGGAGCTCGTGGTCACCAGCGGCAAGGCAAGCACGTCCATGCTGCAGACCAGGCTCAAGGTCGGGTTCAACCGCGCGAGCCGGATCATCGACGAGCTCGAGCGGGTCGGGATCATCGGACCGCAGGATCCGCGCAACCCCGCGGTCCCGCGCCAGGTGTACGGGCCGGAGAACTGGATCCGCGGCCTCGATGACGTGGACGACGTGTGACGGCCCGTTTCCTGGCCGGATGACGTCGGAGAGCGAGGCCGGGACCGGCGGGACGTCCGGCGCGACGACCTCCGGTGCGGTTGGCCAGGGGCCCGCCGCGATCGGGCAGACGTGGCCGAGATCGCAGGGTCCGGGGGGTATGCTATGCGCCGCGGGACGCCAGGGACGCACCCGCCTGCCGTCGATGTCTGGCCCAACGAGGATCCCCTGGAGTCGATGACCACGCGCGACCATGTCCGACC
Organism: Chloroflexota bacterium; assembly: GCA_021789355.1. The sequence goes on from JAJYJR010000652.1 coordinate 1,842, forward strand.
CGGCCGGCGCCCGGCCACCCGAGAACGGGTGCGGCCGACCTCGGCACGCCCGGTCCTCGGGGAGCAGCTGCTGGCGGCGCGCGAACGCAAGGGCGTGGACCTGTACCGCGCCGAGCGCGACACCAAGATCCGCGTCCGGTACCTCGCCGCCCTCGAGCGCGGCGACTACAACGAACTTCCCGGTATGGTCTACACGAAGGGCTTCCTGCGCAACTACGCGCTGTACCTGGGGTTGAACCCGGAGGAGGTCCTCGAGCAGTACCGTGAGGAGTACGGCGCGGCGCGCGCGTCGGAGCCGGTGGCGATCGTGCCGCGAGCCCTGGAGGCGCCGTCGGGTGGCCTGACCTTCTCGCGCGGCATCGTCGTCGCGGTGGTCCTGTCGGTGGTCGTGTTGATCTTCCTGGGCTACGTGGCGTACCAGCTCATGCGGTTCACGCAGCCGCCCAGCCTGGCCATCAGCCAGCCCGCCGACCGCGTGACCACCCTGGAGAGCACCGTGGACCAGACGGTGCTGGCGGGCACGAGCAACGCCGGCACCACGATCACGATCCAGGGCACCGGGCAGCAGCCATACCGGGTCACCACGGACAGCTCGGGCCACTGGCAGAAGGACGTCCCGCTCACCAAGGGGCAGAACCAGTTCAGCATCACCGCCACCGACCCCTCGACGGGCAAGGATTCCGTGCCCGTCACCCTGATCATCACCGTGCCGATCCCGATCATCGAGGCGCCCACGCTGTCGGTGACGAGCCCCAACGACGGTGCGGCGGTCACCAACGGCGCGATCCCGGTCCAGGGCACCACGAACGCGACGTCGATCACCGTCTCGGCGAAGTACGTGGGCGCGGTGGGGCCCCAGCCGTCGGCTGCCTCGCCCTCGCCTGTCGCGACCCCTGCTCCCAAGCAGATCTCTGTGGCGCCGGACGGCTCCTTCTCGGATTCGTACCAGCTCGCGCCCGGAAAGTGGTCCCTCACGATCACCGCCACCGGCAACCAGCAGGAGACCACCACGGAGACGCGCTCCGTCACGGTCGCGTTCACGGGCGTCGACCTGGTCGTGGCGATCAAGGGGTCGCCGGCATGGCTGAAGGTCTGGGTCGACGGGACCGTCGATCCGACGCTCGGCGCCGGCGGCCAGACGGTCGCGGTCGGCAAGACACTCGAGTTCACTGGCCAGCACAGTGTCGAGGTGCGCACGGGGTCGTCGGGCTCGACGTACTTCACGCTGAACGGGCAGTCGCTCGGCGCGCTGGGTCCCCCGGGGGTTCCCCAGACGTGGCTCTTCGCCCCACCGGCGGCACCCCAGCAGACGAACAACCACTGACAGATGGTCGGCGACGAGTCGACTCGGATCGCGGGCGATGCGGCGACGCAGGAGGGCGGCACCGGGGCTGCCGGGACTGCCGGGGCAGCTGAGGTGGCCGGGGCTGCCGGCGGCCGGTCTCGCACCGCGCCGTCGCCGGATCCCCTCGCCGCCGCGCGAGACCTCGCCGCGCGTCTCCAGTCGCGATGCGTGCGCGCGGGACTCACGCTCGCCACGGCCGAGTCCTGCACGGGAGGGCTGATCGGCCACCTCATCACCGAATTGCCCGGCTCGAGCGCGTACTACCTGGGGGGCGTGATCGCGTACGCGGACCGGATCAAGGCGGGCCTGCTGGAGGTCCCCGAGACCACCCTGCTGGCGCATGGCGCGGTGTCGGCGCAGGTCGCGGCGGCGATGGCCGAGGGCGTCCTGCGCCGGTACGGCGTGGACCTGGCGGTCGCGGTGACCGGCATCGCCGGCCCCGATGGCGGCAGCGAGGCCAAGCCAGTGGGCCTTACGTACGTGGCGATCGCGGGGGTCGCCGGGACGGAGGTCCGGAGGCACCTCTGGCACGGCGACCGGGCATCCAACAAGGTCCAGAGCGCCGAGGCGACGCTCCACCTCGCGCTCGATCGGCTGGGGGAGGGGACCGGCCGGTGACCCGCACGGCCGCCGACGTCGGGCGAGGCCTGGCGCCCGCGCGCGCGGCGCGCGCGATCCTGCCCGGCGAGCGCATCCACGTGCTCGGTGCCGGCGGGGCGGGCGCGTCGGCCG
>JAJYJR010000653.1 GCA_021789355.1 Chloroflexota bacterium
GCGCGGCCGGCGTGGTCGCGGTCCCGACGGGAGACGGCGGTACGACGGATCGGAGAGGCAGACGTAGACGCCGCGAGCGAGGCGTGGGTCCGCGGGAGCGGCGCGTGCTGCCGGCGGCTGACCGGCCGGATCCGGGAGAAGGCCCGGGCCATGTCGCGGGCAAGAAGGTCCCGGACGCGGCGCACGACGACGGGCGCGTTCAGCAATACGGTCTCCTGTGCAGACGAGGCGGCCGCATCGCGGGGGGTCAGGGTACGCGGGGGTATCTGGCCGCCGTAGGAGCGCGATATTAGGTTGCGTCCCAAACCTGCGCGTGTCTCGACCGCCGCGGGGACTCACGGGTCCGGATCGCCGCGGGATCGCAGAATTGACGGGACCTTACCATCGCCGTCGCGGCGCCGTCAAATCAGGGCACCTTCGGGTGGTACTTTCGGCCGCGGGCCGGACAGGGGCGCATGCGGGACTGCGATCGTGCCGGTCAGCGGCACGCCGCGCCGGCCTGGGGGACGCTACTGGTCGAGGCTCTTGGTGAGCGTAGCGAGGAACTGCGCGTTGCTCTCCGTCTTGGCCAGCCGGTTCAGCAGCAGCTCGATCCCCTCGTTCGTGCCGACCGCGGAGAGCATCCGGCGCATCGTCCACACCATGCGGAGCGTCCCTTCCTCGAGGAGCAGCTCCTCACGGCGCGTGCCAGAGCGCTGGACGTCGATCGCGGGGAAGATGCGCTTCTCGGCGAGCTTCCGGTCGAGGATGAGCTCCGAGTTGCCGGTGCCCTTGAACTCTTCGTAGATCACGTCGTCCATGCGGGAGCCGGTGTCGATCAGGCACGTCCCGATGATCGTGAGTGATCCGCCCTCCTCGAGCTTCCGGGCGGCGCCGAAGAAGCGCTTGGGCGGGTAGAGCGCGATGGGGTCGATGCCGCCCGACAGGGTGCGACCGGACGGCGGCAACGCGAGGTTGTAGGCGCGCGCCAGGCGCGTGATGGAGTCGAGCAGGATCACGACGTCGCGCCCGGTCTCCACCTGCCGCTTCGCGATCTCGAGCGCCATCTCCGCCACGTGGGTGTGGTTCTCGGTCGGCTCGTCGAAGGTCGAGCTGATGACCTCGCCCATCACCGAGCGGCGCATGTCGGTGACCTCCTCGGGACGCTCGCCGATGAGCGCCACCATGAGGAGGATCTCGGGGTAGTTCGCGGTGATGCCGTTCGCGATCTGCTTGAGCAGCATCGTCTTGCCGGCCTTGGGCGGGCTCACGATGAGGGCGCGCTGGCCCTTGCCGAGCGGGTTGACCAGGTTGATCAGGCGCTGGCTCAGGTTCTTCGGGTCGGTCTCGAGGTTGATGAGCTCGATCGGGTGGATCGGGGTCAGGGCGTCGAAGTGCGGCCGGCGGCGTGCCGTCTCCGGGTCGACGCCGTTGATGGACTCGACGCGCAGCAGCCCCCAGTACTTCTCGCCGTCCTTGGGGGCACGCGTGACGCCGCCGACACGGTCGCCGGTCCGGAGCCCGAACTTGCGCACCTGGGTGGAGCTCACGTACACGTCGTCGGGGCTGGGCATGAGCCCGTGGCGGCGCAGGAACCCGTAGCCCTCGTCGACGATGTCGAGGATCCCGGTCGCGTACGGCTGGCCGCCACGCTCGACCTGGCGCTGGAGGATCCGCTCGACGAGCTCGTCGCGGCGCAAGCCGCTGGCGTCGCCGACGTCCAGGTCGCCACCGATCTCGACCAGCTCGTGCAGGTTCTTGGTCTTGAGTTCGTTGATGTTCATCGATCGGCACCGGTCGGGAGTTGAATGGGCGGCCGCAAGAGGGCCGGGAAGCGCGAGGAGACGTCAATGGGCGCACCCGCCGATGCGGCGCGGTCCCTCCGGCGCCGGACGTGGACACGTGCAGATCCAGGCGTCGGCCCGACGGAATGGGAGGGAACAGGTGCGAGCGGGATGATAGCACGCCCCGAACGAGGGTCAATGGCGGACGCCGGACCAAGTCAATCCGCCAGGACCAGCGCCTCCTCCGGGAGGGCAGACCGCCTCCGGCGCATCCCCTCCAGGCTGGCCCCCGCGCTGGCGACCACCACGAACACGATCCCCAGGACGTCGGCGGGCTCCAGCGCCTGTCCGAGGAATGCGAGTCCGATCACGCCGGCGATCGCCGGTTCCAGGCTGGTCAGCACGCCATAGGTGCCCGGGCGCAGACTGCGCAGCGCCGCGAGCTCCAGCGTGTACGGGATCACGCTGCTGAACGTGGCCACGATCAGGCCGGCGCCCAGCACCCACGGATCGAGCAGCCCCACGCCTGCGCCGGCCACGGCCGGGATCGCCAGCAGCGCCGCCCCGACGAGCATGGCGGCGCCAAGTCCCCGGCCGTCGGGCCAGGCCCTGCCCAGCCGCGCCCCCTGGAGGATGTAGACCACCCAGCACGACCCGGCGGCGAGCGCGAACGCGACCCCGATCAGGTCGTCGGCGGCCATCCGTCCCCCGGCGAGGATCACGATCCCCCCGGCCGCCAGCGCGGCCCAGAGCAGGTCGAGGGGCCGGCGCGAGGCCAGCACGGCCACCGCAAGCGGCCCCCAGAACTCGATGGTGACGGCAACCCCCAGCGGGATGCGGCTGATCGCCACGTAGAAGGACGCGTTCATCGCGGCCAGCACGACGCCGAACAGGATCGCCGCCCGCCACGCGTCGCGGCCCGGTCGCGATCGCCAGGCGGGACGGACCACGGCCAGCAGCGCCGCCCCGAACGCGAGCCGGAGCCAGACGGAGACGAGCGGGCCGGCCCGTTCGATCATCCGGACCGCCAGGCCCGCCCCGGCCTGGACCGACAGTGCGGCGGCCAGGATCAGGAACGGGGCGGGGACGCGCTCAGGGTCGAGGGCGCGACGAGCGTCGCGGGGACGCGCCCCGGACGGGGGGGCGGTATCGGCGCCGCCTCGCGCCCCCGTCGTCAGGATCTCGACCGGGACCCGGCGGCCGGTGCCGCGGCCGCCGCGGTCGCCTCCGCGAGCGCCTGGCGTGCCTTGTCCCAGTCCTTCCGGAACTGCGCGATGCCCTGGTCGGTGAGCGGATGGTGGACCATCTGCTGGAACACCTTGAAGGGCAGCGTCGCGATGTGAGAGCCCGCCAGCGCCGCCTGCGTCACGTGCAGCGGGTTGCGGATCGACGCGGCGAGGACCTCGCTCTCGAGCTCGTGGATCTCGACGATCGAGACCAGCTCGCGGATGACGGTCATCCCGTCCTGGTTGATGTCATCCAGCCGTCCCACGAACGGCGAGAGGAGGTTCGCGCCGGCCTTTGCCGCGAGCAGCCCCTGGTTCGCCGTGAAGAGCAGGGTGCAGTTGGTCTTGATCCCCTCGGCGCGGAACCGGGACAGCGCCTCGAGCCCGGTCTCGCTCATGGGAACCTTGACGTAGATGTTGTCGGCGAGCCGGGCGAAGTGGCGCCCCTCGCGCAGCATCCCCTCGACATCGTCGGCGATCACCTCGGCGCTCACCGGCCCGTCGGTGATCCGGCAGATCTCCGCCAAGACCTCGTCGTAGGTCATCCCGCTCGTCTTCGCGAACAGCGAGGGGTTGGTCGTGACGCCGTCGAGGACGCCCCACCGGGCGACGGTCCGGATCTCCTCGATGTCCGCGGTGTCGATGAACAGCTTCATCTGTGTCCTCCTCGCGCATGCCTCGTCGCGCGATCCACGCCGCCCGCGGCGGCGAACTGGCTCAGCCGAGCCGGGCCGCGATCTCGGCGGCGCCCGGGCGCCCGACCCCGGCGGTGGCCACGCAGGCGGCGACGTACGCGCTGAACATTGGGTGCGGCCGATCCGGGCGGCTCTTGAACTCCGGGTGGAACTGGCTGGCCACGAACCACGGGTGGTCCCGCAGCTCGACGATCTCCACCAGCCTGCCGTCGGGCGACTGCCCCGA
>JAJYJR010000654.1 GCA_021789355.1 Chloroflexota bacterium
TCAGATCGCGCAGCGGGCCCACCGACGCCAGGTCGGGATCGATCGCGACGTCGAACGAATCCGCCGGGACGTCTCGCATGAGCGCGATCACTTCGCGGAGCCGTGGTACGGCCTGATCCAGCCGGCGCACCTGCGTGAACAGGCCGCGTTCACCAGGCACCTCCACGAACCACCATCGGCCATCGCGGACGGCCGATGCCCTGTATGTCTGCCTCATTGCCGCCACCGTTGCGCTCCAGATCCTGCCGCTTCACCGCAGACCCGCACGCTGCACGGCCATCCCTTCACAACGAGTTGCGTTATGAAGGGCTAGCGTCTATAACCTGCGCAACACGCTCCCGAATGAAGGGTTGCCATGCCGCACTACGTGCGCCGGCACTGGGCGGGGGTCCCGGGTGGGTTCGGTCGATCGGCCCGCAGCTTCGACTACGACGCCTTCGTGCCGGATCCCATCGCTGACGCCGAGCTGACGTTCTCCGCGCCGGCGGTCGACGCGATCTCCCAGGCGGAGCGTGCCCTCCGCGACGTCCAGCGATCGCCCGAGCTGGCGGGCCTGGAGTCGTTGAGCCACCAGCTGCTGCGGACCGAGGCGGTGGCTTCGTCGTGGATCGAAGGCCTGCAGCTGTCGCATCGACGCCTGGCACGCGCGCTGTTCGACGCCGCGTCCGCCGACAACACGGCGCGGGCGGTGATGGGCAACATCGATGCGATGGAGCAGGCGGTGCGGCTCGGGGCGGAGGCGCGCGATCTCGACACCGACGATGTCCTGCGCATCCACCGGCTGCTGCTGGAGCGGACGCCGGATGCTGGCACCGCGGGACGCCTGCGCGACCGGCAGAACTGGATCGGGAGGGACGGATCGTCGCCGTACCACGCCGAGTTCATCCCACCCCCCGAGGGGGACGTGCCCGGGCTGGTCGCCGACCTGTGCGCGTTCGTGAATCGCGGGGACCTGCCCGTTATCGCGAAGGCCGCGATCGCCCATGCCCAGTTCGAGACCATCCATCCGTTCGCCGACGGCAACGGTCGGGTCGGGCGGGCCCTCATCCACGTCGTGCTGCGCCGCGGAGGTGTCGCGGAGCCGTTCGTGCCGCCGGTGAGCGTCGTGCTCGCGGCGAACGTGCGCCGCTACGTGGACGGGTTGACAGGGTTCCGAGAGGGACGCGTCTCGGAATGGTGCGAGCTCTTCGGACGATCGCTGCGCGACGCGGCGGTCGCCTCCGAGGAGCTGGGCGGGAACCTCGCCGCGCTGCAGGAAGAGTGGCGCGTGGCGGCAGGTAATCCCAGGCGAACCTCCGCAACACAGAAGCTCATCCAGGCCCTGGGTCGGCGCCCGATCGTCGACATCCGGGCGGCTGGCGAGCTCGTCGGCGTCAGCTACCCACAGGCACGCCAGGCGGTGCTCGCGCTCGAGGCGGCCGGCGTCCTGCGGCCGGTCGTCGTCGGGAGACGCCGCAACCGCGCGTGGGAAGCGCCCCAGGTGATCTCCCTGCTCGACGACTTCGCGTTCGAGGCAGCGACGCCAACTCGCGACGGCGAACCGCGGCGTGCATCGCCTGCGCGCCGGACCGAGCGCGCGTCCCGCACGCCCCCCGAGTGAGGTGTCCCCACTGCGACCCCACCGCTGGTGGTCGAGCTGGCTCACGCCCGACTTCGGCGCGGCGCCGATGGACGAGTCTCCGGCGTGGGGAGGACCTTTGGCGGGCGGCCCGGGGTTGCGGCGACCCGATAGGCTCTGGTCGTGCTGGAGGTCGGAGTGAGGGAGCGCTGGAGCGGACGGCCCTTGCTCGTCGCCGTCGCTGCCCTGAACGCGGTCACCGGCGTGGCAGCGGCCGTGGTCCTCGCGCCGCTCATCTACGGCGACGACGCAGACCTGTTCCGCCGCTGCGCGCAATACCTTGCTGCGGGCAGGAGCGGGTGCAACTTCCCGTACCCTCCGCTGACCGCACTGGTCGCTCAGCCGCTCACGTGGGTTTCGCCGACCACGGCGGCGGTCGTCATGACACTGATCGGGCTCGCCATCCTGGTGTCCGGGGTGTGGCTCGAGACGCGTGGGCAGGCCCCGGTCGACCGGGTGCTGGTCGGCATCGCAGTGCTCGGCTTCGGCCCGGTGGTCCACGAACTTCTCCTGGGCCAGACCACCCTGCTCATCGCGGCGGCGTTGTATCCCGTCGTGCGTCGTCCGGACGCATTCCGAACCGGGGTTGCGCTGGGCCTCGCGATGGCTCTCGCGCCCAAGCCCATGCTCCTGCCGATACTGGCGTGGATGCTGGTCTGGCGGCGGCGTGGGCTGGCGGCTGCACTGCTGACCGCGGTGGCCCTGACCGGCCTGGGCGTTGCCCTGGTTGGGGTGAGCCAGTACCTGGACTGGGTGTCGGTGGCCACGGGCTTCGGTCACGTGTCCCTGGAGGGGAACTTCTCACGCGGGAGCTTCTCGCTGTTGAGTCACGGGATGAACCCGATGGTGCTTGCGCTGATGGGCGTCGTCGGAGTCCTCACTCTCTGGGCGATCGTGCGGGACGCGCCGCGAGGATTCGTGGCGGCGCTCTTTGCGAGCCTGCTGGTGGCGCCGTACACGATGCTCTACGCCGCCTCGATCATGCTGCTGGCCGTGAAGCCGGCCCTCGCATTCGCCCCTCGTGCCACGCGCGTGCTGGCCCTGGTTGCGAACCCGGTTCTCCTGTTCCTCGCCGCCCTGGCACCCTGGAGCCTGGTTGGGCTCGCTGTGTGTGTCCCGTTGCCCCGCTCCTGGCGAATCGATGCACCGGTCGCACGGCAGTGAGCTGGGGCTTCCGTCGCTGATGTCGCAGAGCTCGGCGCTGCCACGGACGGCAGACTCCGGGAGCAGGCGCGAGACAGCGCTCCTCGTGATCGGCACGGTGGCGGCGATAGCCGTTCGCGCGATCCTCGTGCCGAATGATGGCGCGCGTGGCGACATCGACCAGTACGCGGAGTGGATTCACCGTCTGGCCACCGGAGTGCCATTCGGTGCTGCCTACCGGCTCGGCATTCCATACCTGCCGGCAATCGTCGCGACCATTCTTGTGCTCACGTTGCTGATCCGCGACGGTCCGGCGATCCCGACCGCTAGCGGCCCTTGAAGGGGCAACCTCCCCTGGCACCGCCGCCAGGGGAGCAGCTTCACCCTCGACGAGCTCGGTCGCCAGGCCGCTGGGTTCCACTGATCCTGTGCGGCTCCGCGATGTCGGTGATGTTGGTTCAGAGCTCGAAGCTCAGGACCCCCGCGTCGTCTTCCTCGATCACGACGTCGTCGCCCTCGGCGGGCTGGCGCAGGACGATGCCGTGGCGTTCGAGGAGGCCGGCGCGGAGCGACCGTCAGGCCGCTCTCGTAGCGGTCGAGCGCGGGCGCCGGGATGCGCACGAGCCGCTCGGACACGCGGATGGCCGGCAGCTCGCCGCGATCGATCGAATGACTCACCGTGTCGTGGCTCACGTTCAGTCGGGCGGCCGCCTCCTTGATGCTGTACCAGCGCCCGGCCGTGGCCCACCCCGATGCGACGAATGCGTACCCCAGTTTGGATAACGCACTCATCGCACCTGTCAACGTGATCCGCGGTCCCAGTGCGGCTACGCACCGGTTGGTAAGTGCCCGTCGCGGGGTGTTCTAACCATGGGGCGGTTGCACTCGCAACGAGGTACTTCCGCGCCATAGTTAGGACACCCTCGATGTCTCGCCTCATTTGCGCAGATCGCGCTCGCCATCGACCAGTCCTCGAAGGTACGAGGCCGATGCCCTGTGCGGCATACCCGGTGAAAGACCCGAACCCTGACGCTCGTCGCGCGCACAGTTCCAACGCGCGTAGCGCACGGGTGACGGCAGCCCTTGACGCCCGCCGACGAGCCTCCCATACTCATAACTGTTCGGATTTTTCGCTTTGCG
>JAJYJR010000655.1 GCA_021789355.1 Chloroflexota bacterium
CGCTGGGGCTGATCGACGAGTACCGGCCCCGGGTGTACCCGACGCTGGTCGGCGGCGGGATCCCGTTCTTTCCACGGAACGAGCGCCGGGTGGAGCTCGAACTCGTCGAGACCCGCAGCATCGGCTCAGGAGTGCTCTACCTCCGCTACCGCGTGGCCCATTAGCCGGCTCGTCCGCCGGCGGTTCGCCGGCTTCGGCAGGCAGGTCGAGGATGCGGAACCGATCGACCTCGCGGGCGGACTCGAGCGCCCCGTCCTCGACGATCGCGTAGCGCAGCAGGCGCGGTCCGGGGCGGTCCGGCAGCTGCGGCGGCGACGGCCAGCGCTGCGCGACGCGGTCGGCGGCGTCGATCCCGACGAACGGGCGCCACTCGACCCCGCGCTCGCGATGGTTCGCGTCGGCGACGGCCCGCTGAGCTCTGGCAGCAGGATCGCGGGCACCGTCAGATAGCGGACGTCGATCCGATCCGTCCGCGCTTCCGGCTCGCCCTCGAACCAGCGCACCAGGCGCGCCGGCACCGGGCTCCCCTCGTCCTCGTCGAACGCGAAACCCAGGCGGTCCGCCAGTGGGCCGGGCTGCGGGGTGTGCCAAACCGAGCCGGCCGCGAGCGGGACGCGCAGCGTGGCCAGCACGATCGACGGGACGAACACGTATCGGACGTCGGCGTCGAGCGGGAACCACGCGTCCACGACGCGCGGCGCGAGCCGCATCAGGAACCGGGAGGGCCGGGCGTTCACCGCCTCCCCTCCGTGCGGCCCGATCGCGCCCTCGAGCGTCGGCCGCCCGGTGGTCGCGACGGGCTCGCCGGCCTCGTCGAACTCGGTCAGCGTCGCGCCGTCCGGGTCGATCACGACGCGCATGTACGGACGCCCGCCGGCGTCGGGGTAGTCGGCCGTCCACGTCGCGCCGTCGCGGCGGATCGAGTCGGGGTCGAGCAGGCCCAGGCCGATGTAGGGCAGGTCGAACGGGTGCGGGGACATCCCTCGTCTCCTATCGCACCTGGCAGGGGCACCGTGCCGGCGTGAGGGACGCCGGTGGTTGCCGGGCCGTCGTCGAGCCAGGACTCTCGGGCCGCTCTCGATAGGTGCCGCGCTCGCGGCTGGAGGTAAGCGTGAGGCAAGGTGGACAGAGTAGCCTCGGGATGGAGGTCGTCTCGTGCCGCGTGTCTGCGAGTTCTTCGGGATCCAGATCTACATCTACTACAGCGACCACCAGGATCCCCACTTCCACGCGCTCTATGGCGGACGCGAGGTCGAGGTCCGGATGGATGACCTTTCCGTCCTGGCGGGCCAGCTGTCGCCGCGAGCCATGGGAATGGTCGTCGAATGGGCAAGCGCTCGACGAGACGCGCTGTTCGAGGACTGGAAGCTCGCCGAAGAACACCTGCCGCTCAAGAAGATCGCACCACTCAAGTAGGATCAGCGAATGCTTCGCGTTCGCCGCGTCCTCGCTCTCGACGGCTTCCGGGTGCGCCTGACGCTCACCAGCGGGGATGTGGTTGAGCGCGATCTCACCGACGTCCTCTGGGGCCCGGTCTTTGAGCCGTTGCGGGCCGACCTCGCCAGGTTCCGCGAAGTCTCGGTTGAGGCTGGGACACTCGTGTGGGCAGGAGGCGCCGATCTCGACCCGGACGTGCTGATCTGGGGTGGACCGGCGCCGCACGGTAGTGATGCGCACCCACCGCGGTACCTCAAGCTCGAGTCTCCTCGCTCGGCGCCGATGACCGCGGGCTGATTCCGCGGCCCAGGCCGATGTAGGGCAGGTCGAACGGGTGCGGGGACATCCCTCATCTCCTATCGCACCCTGGCGGGGCACCGTGCCGGCGTGAGGGACGCCAGTGGTTGCCGGGCCGTCGTCGAGCCAGGACTCTCGGGCCGCTCTCGATAGGTGGCGCGCTCGCGGCTGGAGTGAGTCTACGCGGGGTCAGTCTCCCTCCCGGTCATGCCGCCCGCCGCCGATGGCCCAGACCCACCCACCGCACCACTCGCAGTGGTACGGGTGCAGGCTCCCGTCGCGGCGCATGCCGCGGTTCGCGTACGAGCGCGCCTCGCGCCTCGACTCGTACCGTGCCTTCGACCCGCACCCCCGCTCGACGAGCGCTAGGTCCCGGTTGATGAACAGTCGGTAGTCGACGAGCACGGCGCGAGTGTCGGACGGGGCGTGCGAGCTTGGATGGCACGACAGGCAACGCGTCGAATTAGCTTGCCCTGAGGAACTCCTGATACCGACGATCCAAGCGCGTTGGGTCCGGGCGGTCCGTCTGACGGCGGGGTAGGAGGATCGACTGACGGTGAATCTGCTGCAAACCAACGATGAGCATCGGCCCATCGTGTTCCGTGAGGATCGACGGCTTCACTTCGATCACATAGTCAGGTCGGATGGCGAAAAAGAGCCGGTCAAACGCAGCATGGTGGAGCTTGCACAGCGCGACGCCGTTGCTGACGACCGGGTCGCCCTCCGGGTCCGTGTCCGGGATGATGTGTGCGGCATCGAGCAGTTCCTGGTGCCGCAGGTTGCACAGCGCGCAGCGTTCCTGATATGCGCGGATCACGCGCTCGCGGAACGCGACCTGATGCAGGCGCTGCCGCACACTCCGCGTCACGTAGGCGCGCCGCGCCTCCGCCTCGTGCTCCGCCACGCGAAGCCCGGGGGCGGTAGCCAACAGTGATGCCGACAGGTCGTCGACCTGCATCGTGAAGGTCAGCGCAGCGGGATCGTCGGCGACGACAAACACCGGGTATGCCGCGACGTACGACCCGGGCGCGACAGCGTGGAAGTAGACGAGCGGGACGCGTTCGTTCATGGCGCGTCGAAGTCCGACGTTGTCACGGTGCGCTGGGTCGTTTCCGCGATACGAGTAGCGGAGCGTCCCCGAGCGGTCGTCGAAGGTGTCCGAATAGGGACCGTGGACGATTGTCGAGATGGAGAGCGGCAGCTCACAAACGGCCGGCTTCCAGATCCCGGATGGGCCGACGAGCGGCACGCGACGGCCGTCCAGCTCGAACCGCTCGAGCGAGTCGCGGGACAGCGCCTCCCCCACCGACTCCCGCTGCTCCGTGAGCCAATCGAACACCGCGCGACGGATCTGCCAGTCGGCCGTGCCGAGCAAGATCTACTCCTTCCTCTCCCCCATTTCCACGAGTCGCGCCAGCGCGTTGGCGAGGCGCATCTGGCGCGGGGTGCGGCACTGGACGCGGATGAGCTCGGGGCTGGCGACGACGATGGCCAGGCAGCGCGCCCGGGACGACGCGACGTTGAGCCTGTTCAGGCTGTACAGGAACTCCATGCCGCGCGGGGCCTCGGCGGCTGAGCTGGTGGCCATCGAGTAGATCGAGATCGGCGCCTCCTGGCCCTGGAACTTGTCGACGGTCCCGACGCGCACGCCGGGGATGGTCCGGGCGATCGCGCGGACCTGCGCGTTGTACGGGGCGATCACGAGTGCATCCGCGGTGGAGAGCGAGTGAAGCTCGCCGTGCACGTCGGTGAAGGTCCCGCCATGCGCGCGTAGATCGGCGAGTAAGCCGGCGATAAGGTCCGCCTCCTCGGGCGACTCGTTGCGGTTGCCGGCGTGCTCGACCGGTACCCAGCGGATCCCGACCCCGTCCAGCAGGCCCGATCCGGCCAACGCCTGGCGCTTTGTGCTCTCGGCCGGTCGGAGCTGGCCGGCGTAGAAGACCTCGGACGTGTACCGGCAGATGTCCGGGTGCAGGCGCCACGTCTCCTCGAGGAGCAGGCCCAGGTGCGGCGGCATGGTCGGCGCGTCGCCGAGCAGGTGCCCGAGCGCCGACGTCTCCGCGCCGGGCGGGTGCGCGCCCTTGAGGGGCTGCTCGAGCTGCTGCGGGTCGCCGAGCAGGACCAGGTTGTCGGCCGCGGGCGCGACGGCAACGAGGTTGGCGAGCG
>JAJYJR010000656.1 GCA_021789355.1 Chloroflexota bacterium
TCACCCACGGCATCGACGCCGTGATCACGCGCGGGTCCAACACCTACGGCCCCTACCAGTACCCCGAGAAGGTGATCCCGCTCTTCGTGACCAACGCGATCGACGGTCAGGCGCTCCCGCTCTACGGCGACGGCCTGCAGCAGCGCGACTGGATCCACGTGGACGACCACGCGGCCGGGATCGAGCTTGTGCTGCGCCGGGGCCAGCCGGGCGGCGTGTACAACATCCCGGGGGTGGCCGAGCTGACCAACCTGGAGCTGACGCGCCGGATCCTGGCGCAGCTCGGCCGCGGGGACGACCTGATCCGGCACGTCGAGGACCGGCCGGGCCATGACCGGCGCTACAAGATGGACGGGGCGCGGATCGCGGCGCTCGGCTGGTCGGCGCACGTGCCGCTGGAGGACGGGCTGGCGGCCACGGTGCGCTGGTACCGCGAGCACGAGGACTGGTGGCGGCCCCTCAAGTCGGGCGAGTGGCGCGGCTACTACGCGCGCCAGTACGGGGCGCGGCTGGCGGGGAGCACGCCGCACGATCCGGCGGCGCCGTGAGGATCGCCGTCACCGGGGCCGGCGGCAGGCTCGGCAGCGCGCTGGTCGCGGCACTCATGCGTGAGCGGCCCCTGAGCCGTGCGGTGTCGGTCGAGGGGTGGTCCCGGCCCGCGCTCGACCTGGACCGCCCCGGGACGCTGTCGGCGCTGGTCCGGGCCCGACGCCCCGAACTGGTGATCCACGCGGCGGCCTGGACCGACGTGGACGGCTGCGCGCGCGACCCGGACGCGGCCATGCGCCGCAACGGCGAGGCCACCTCGGAGCTGGCGGAGGCGTGCCGGGAGGCGGGCGCGGACCTGCTGTACATCTCCACCAACGAGGTGTTCGACGGTCGGCGGACCGACCGGCTCCCCTACGCGGAGGACGACCCCGTCGCCCCGGCCAACGCCTACGGGCGCAGCAAGCGGGCGGGCGAAGAGGCGGTGCTCGCCGGGGTCGGCCTGGTGGACGGTGCACGAGTCCCAGCCGGCCTGGCGATCGGGGACGGCGGAACCGCGTCGGGGGCCGGCGAGCAGGGGCTCGCGGCGGCTCCCAGCGGTGCGGAGACTCCCGGCCGCATGGAGGCTCCCGGCCGTGTGGTCGAACGCGAGGCGGCTCCCAGCCGCGTGGAGGCTCCCGGCCACCCGCCGGAACGCGACGAACCCCGTCGCTGGGTCGTGCGGACCGCCTGGCTCTACGGCCCTCCAGGCGCGGACTTCCCGGCCCGGATCATCGCTGCCGCCGTCCGTGCCGCAGCCGATGGCACCATCCTGCGCCTGGTCGCCGACGAGATCGGGTCGCCCACGCGCGCGGCCGACCTCGCCTCCGGGATCGTGGCGCTGGTGCGCGCGCGGCCCGAGAGCGGCGTCTATCACCTGGTGAATGCCGGTCGCGCGTCACGGGCAGAGTGGGCCGACGCCGTGCTCCGCGAGGTCGACATTCGCGTCGGAACCGAGCGCGTGCGGGGCGCCACCTGGGAGCGCGCCTCCACGCCGCCCGCGTGGGGCGTGCTGGGCACCGGTCGCGCGGCGCAGCTCGGCATCATGCTCCGCGACTGGCGCGCCGCGCTCTTCGACGAGCTGCCGCGTTATCGGGCGCTCGCGGCGGAGGCGGGCGTGGCCGCGGCGCAGGCCGCCAAGGGACGGGAGGCTTCCGGTCCAGGCAAGGAAGACGACCCGACCGGGGCAGATGACCGAACCAGGGCAGAATCTCTCTGACGCACGCCGGGAGAGCCTTACGTACCCTCCGGTGCGCTGCCCCGGCCGACGAGGGGTCGGCTGGATTCGGATATCGTGGCCAAGCACCAGAGAGGCCGAGGATATCGCACGGCAAGGGGCTCGCGGGCGAGCCGTCTGGGTCCCCGCGCCGCGGCGTCGGCACGTAACGCTCCGGTGGCGAGCATTAGCGACATCGTGCCTATCCACAGACCTCTTGCTTGTCCGGTGGACTCCGATTGCGCTCGGGGCATAGTGTTGGGGGTACTCGAATCTGAGGTACCGGGATGACCCCCAAGAAGCCGCTCGTCACCCGCTCGAAAGACCGTGCCTGGGGTGCCGCGGTCTTCGCCGGGACTCGCGTTCCTGTCGACACGCTCTTCGAGTATCTCGAGACCGGCGAGACGCTCGACGAGTTCTTGCGCCAGTTTCCTACCGTGACGCGCACCCAGGCCATCGCCGTCCTGGAGATGTCGCGCCAGGCCGCTCGAACAGAGGCCGTTCCCGCATGAAGATCCTGCTGGACGAGATGCTCCCCGCTGGCGTGGCCGGTCTACTGCCGGAACACGAAGTGGTGACCGTCCAGCAGGCGGGCTACAAGGGCCTCACGAATGGCGAGCTGCTGCGCCGCGCCTCGGCGGCGGGCTATGCCGTCCTGCTCACCGCGGACCGGAACCTGCCAGCCCAGCAGAACATCAAGGCGGCTGGCATCGCCGTGGTGCTCGTCCGTGGCAGCAGGATCACGGAGGTCGCCGCGCAGTCGGACGCTCTGCGCGCTGCGATCGCCAGTGCTCAGTCAGGGACGGTCACCCGCGTGCAACCTGGGTGAGCCCCGTCTTCCGGCCGCGCGGCCGGAGTCGGCCGAGACTAGGCAGGCCGCCCGAGAATCTCTTCGTAGGTCGTCGGTTCGTGCTGGGACCCCAGTCCGAGCAGGGTCTGGAAACCGGCCATCGGATTGCGCCGCCGGTGCCAGCGGAAGACGAACTCGTCGAGGTAGACCGGGAGCTGGTCCGCGCCCACGCAGCGGTGCGTACCGAGGAGCCAGGCCTTCAGGTTCGAGATGACGCGATGTGCGTGCGGCAGGACATCCTCGGTTCCGGCGAGGCGGAGGCTCTGCTGGGTGCGCGGCAGGGGGACGTATCCGCGTGCTGCCACGCCGTCCTTGCCCTGGTAGCCGAGGCGGCCGTCGGAGAGGACCTTCGATCCGGGTTCGATGTTGCGGACGATGAACCCCGACAGCGTCGGCGCCGTTGCGTCGGGGACAACCTCCGCGCGAATGCGGCCGGACCCCGTGCCCCGCACCTCGACCGCGATCGCCACGAGGAGGGCTTTCCGGCCCTTTAGCCGGCGCCCGCCGCGCAGGCCGAGCTGCTCGCCGCCGACGAACGTCCCGTCGACCTCCACCGTGCCCTTGAGCCGCTCCCGCCCGTTGCCAACCATCGCCCGACGGAGCTTGTGGAGGATGAGCCAGGAGGTCTCGTAGCGGGCGAGGCCGAGCATGCGCTGGAGCTGGAGCGCCGAGAGCCCGGGCTTGCGCGTGGTCATCCAGAAGGCCGCCCCGAACCACGTGAGGAGTGGGGTCCTCGTGCGGTGCATGACCGTGCCCGCGGTCACCGATGTCTGGTACCCGCAGGCCTTGCACTGCCAGAGGCGCCGGCGAGGGAGCGCGAACGCTGCGCCATGACCACAGCGCGGGCAGCGGAAACCGTCTGGCCAACGGCATGCCGCGAGGTACTCAAGGCAAGCCTGTTCGTCGGGGAACATGTGGTTGAACTCCGCGACCGTGCGCGGGTATGACGGGCGCGGCACGCACCGACGCTACCGCCCAACGGGGTCGGAGTCAACCGGATAATGTGGCGCGACATTCGGCCCGTTCGGGTTGGCCGCGACCTGAGGCCGGCATCGTCTCCGCGCGCCATTTTCCGCGCGCATCTTCCCCGCCCGCCCCGTCACCACGTGCCGTAATGCTGCTATGCTGCATCGCATGAAGACGTACCTGTTGACCGTGCAGTCCCGCGGCACGGTCGCTCTTCCGGCTGACCTGCGTCGTCGCCTCCACCTCGACCAAGCCAACGCCCAGATCAAGCTGGTCGAGGGCGAGGACGGTCGCATCGAGTTGGTGCCGGTGGTCGCGGTGCCCGCGGACCAGGCGTGGTTCT